>NZ_JCALCE010000080.1:0-1193 GCF_059812195.1 Mycobacterium sp. NGS68
GCGTCGTGACCGGCCCAGAGATCGTCACCGCGCTGATCCGGATCCGCCACCAGCGCGGAATGCTGCAGCGCGACGTCGCCGCCGCGGCCGGAGTCTGCACGAGCGCGATCGGCCACCTCGAAGCCCGGAAACGCGCCCCCGAGCTCGCCACCGTCCTGCGGTACGCCCAAGCCGTCGGCGCCACCGTCGAGGTGGTGGCACGGTGAGCACCGCGACGCGTCGACACGCCCTTGACCTGATCCGCTCACGGATCGACGACCACCTCGAACGGGCCGACGACCTCGAACAGTTCGGCGATCACTGGTGGCGCGTCAGCAAGTACGCGTGGTTGCACGCCGCCTGGATCCACCGCCAGGCCGCACGTCAACTGACGTCGATTGCCGAGCAGATTGAGTGCGGCATCTACGCGGAGAGATCACTCGTGACCATCCGCCTGCCCACCAACCCGCGCGTCAGCCTCGACGAAGACGGCACCCTGGACGACTTCGCCGCGACCGACGTCGAACTCGTCCACTTCGAGGCCATCGACGACGCCCGCTGGTACGCCACCATCGAACTCAAGACCGGTGAAATCTGGCAGCTGAACTTCGGCGCCCAGAACTCACGATCACGCGGCTACGCACGGGCGGAGCGGATGCCGTGACCTACTTCACCGCGCTCATGGGCCTGCACGCCCAGCCGTGGAACGCCCGGGCCCGCTGCAACCCCGCCACCGCAGAAGTGTTCTTCCCCGAGACCGGCGAACGCGACATGCAGCAAGTCGCGGTCCGCATCTGCCGGCACTGCCCGGTCATGGCCGAATGCCGCGCCTGGGCCATCGAAAACGGCGAATACCACGGCGTCTGGGGCGGACTGACGCAACGGAAACTGCGGGCCCTGGTCCGCCAGGCCGTCACCACCACCCACTCACCGATGTGCGGCACCACATCCGGCGTCGAACGCCACTACCGGCTCCGTGAGCCCCTCTGCGACCCCTGCCTAGACGCAGGCGCCACGGCCGCCCGGAAATGGCGGCAGAGCCAGGTTCAGCCCGCATGAGCCTCGTCGTGGGATTAGACCCATCGTTGACGTCGGCCGGCGTCGCGATGCTCCGCGACGGCCGCCCGATCCTCCTACGCTCCGTCAGCACCAGCCCCGACGTCAAAGACTGGGACCACCGCATACGCCGCATCACCCGCCAAACCTGGAACATC
>NZ_JCALCE010000081.1:0-1163 GCF_059812195.1 Mycobacterium sp. NGS68
TTGGTGCGATTCAGGCCGGCGAGACGGCGCTGGCGAATCTGGCTGGTGCGTTCACTGCCGGGTTTACCGGTGCGATTCAGGCGGGCCAGAGTCTGGTTGGTCAGTTCCTCGCCCAGCTGAGCAACTTCGGCTTTAGCTTGAGCCTGCCCGCGCTGAGTGCCCAACTGTCGGCGGCAATTCAGGCCAGCCTCAACAGCATCGGCGTCACACTCTCCGGCGGGCTTGGTGGTCTGGCCGCCGAGCTCGGTGCCGCGTTGACCGCAGGCGCCAACGGATTTATTGGTGCGATTCAGGCCGGCGAGACGGCGCTGGCGAATCTGGCTGGTGCGTTCACTGCCGGGTTCACTGGGGCGATTCAGGCCGGCCAAACGCTGGCTGGTCAGTTCCTGGCCCAGCTCGGTAACTTCGGCTTTAGCTTCAGCCTGCCGGCGTTGTCGGCGCAGTTGTCGGCGGCGATTCAGGCCAGCCTCAACAGCATCGGCGTCACGTTGTCCGGTGGACTGGGTGGTCTGGCCGCCGAGCTCGGTGCCGCCCTGAACGCGGGCGCGAACGGGTTCGTTGCGGCGATTCAGGCCGGCGAGACGGCGTTGGCGAACCTGGCGGGTGCGTTCACCGCCGGGTTCACGGGCGCCATCCAGGCCGGCCAGACCCTGGCGGGTCAGTTCCTCGCCCAACTGGGCAACCTGGGCTTTAGCTTCAGCCTGCCAGCCCTGAGTGCGCAACTGTCCGCGGCAATCCAGGCCAGCCTCAATGGTCTTGGGTTGACCTTCTCCGGTGGGCTGGGCCCGCTGGCGGCGCAGTTGGGTGCGGCGCTGACTGCCGGTGCCAACGGTTTCGTCGCGGCCATTCAGGCCGGCGAGACCGCACTGGCGAACCTGGCCGGGGCCTTCACCGCCGGATTCACCGGGGCGATTCAGGCCGGCCAGACCTTGGCTGGTCAGTTCCTCGCCCAGCTGGGCAACTTCGGCTTCTCCTTCAGCCTGCCCGCCCTCGGTGCTCAGTTGTCGGCGGCAATTCAGGCCAGCCTCAACACCCTTGGGCTGACCTTCTCCGGTGGGCTGGGCCCGCTGGCGGCGCAGTTGGGTGCCGCCCTCACCGCCGGTGCCAACGGATTCGTCGCGGCCATTCAGGCCGGCGAAACCGCCCTGGCCAACCTCGCCGGC
>NZ_JCALCE010000082.1:0-1042 GCF_059812195.1 Mycobacterium sp. NGS68
GCGCCCGGATGATCGTCGGATGCGAGCCAGAGAGGCTCCGGTTTCGTCGCCTCGAGGACTGATTTGATCGCAGGTGTGCAGCCGAGCTCGCGGAGTTTCTCGGCGGAGACGAAGCCGTCGGTGAGCTTGCTGGCGGAGTAGGCGCCGCAGAGGGTCCAGACGCCGACGGCGGCGGCGCGGTGCTTCCGTGGGATGGACAGCACCTCGGGTGAGTCGTAGAAGCCCAGATCGACGTTGAACCCGGGCGGACGACGATCAGCCATCAGACGGCAGCCTTTCGGAGGTCGTTGAGCGCGCGGTCGAGCTGGTCGAGCGCTTCACGGGTCCGTGTGACGGGGTTCGTGTACCGGCTGGTGATGTGTTCGACCGCGGCGGTGACGTCGCCGGCGGCGCGCACGGCGTCGGCGATGAGTTTCAGCTCGGCGAGGCCGACCCAGTCGCGGCCGGCCCGGATGTAGCCGCGGGTCTCTGCGGCCCAGTCGATTCGGCCGCCGAGCGCGGTTTCAATGGCCTGCAGGCGTTCCCGGAGCTGGGCGGCGCCGGGGTCGGCGCGGTCCGCGGTGGCTTGGACGGCGGCCTGGACGCGCTTGTCGAGGTCTTTGCGCGCGTCGTCTGCGGCGCGCAAGCGGATGTCGCTGATCACCCGGGCCCGCATGGTGTCTTGGCGGGCGATGATGGACCGCACGGCGTGCCAGGACGGCGCGTGCGCGGCGGGTTTGCGGTCGGGCTGCTGTCGTATGTCCATGCGGGTTTTCGAGCGTCCTGGGGCCATCAGGCCCCATCCGGCGGGCAGCTCTCCGTCGCGCACGATCGCGGGGTCGGAGACCACGAGCCACCATTCGTGGCATTCGTCGGCCCACTGGTCGGCTTTCTCCCGGTCTTCGAGTTCGTGGAGCCAGTCAGCGCGGGACACTTTCAGCTCGTGGCCGACCAAGATGCGGCCGCTCGAGCTGGTGAACCCGACGTACAGGGCGTCGCAGCGGCGCCAGCCGCCCTGGCCGTTCCAGCCGCATTCGGTGATGAACACGCCGCCCGGCAGGTT
>NZ_JCALCE010000083.1:0-897 GCF_059812195.1 Mycobacterium sp. NGS68
GCGGGCATGCCGCCCACGGCGTGGCACAGGCTGGGGAACAGCAGCGCGCTGCCGGGGGTGGTGACATAGGTCTGCCCGTCTGGGCCGGTCAAAATCACGGTGCCGTCGGCGAGTTGTTGATCGGTCCAGCCCCAGAACGTTTTCACCAAATGATGAGTGCGGCAATAGCATTTGAGGTTGCCGGCATGGGTGAGGCCGCCCTGGGCGTGCGCGATGGTGTGGTCCAGGTCGCAGTGGGCGGCCGGGACATCGCAGCCCGGCCACCGACACGTCAGGTCCCGCAGGCGCACGAAGTCGGCCAGCGCGGCGGAGGGCACGTACCCGGGTTCAGGTGGCGCGTCGCCGGGATGCAGCAGCGGGATCACTTTCGCGCTGCGGGCCAGCTCGGCGAGCAGTTCGGGGGTGATCAGCCCGTCCGCGGCCAGCTCGGAGGCCGCCGCGCCGGGGGTGCCGGCCAAGGCCGCGGCCTCGGCGATCACATGGATCGTCACCGGCGAGGCCGGCGGCTTGGCCCCCGCCGCGCAGTCAGCGCGCCCGCAGCGACACCCCAGCCGGTCCGCGCCGGCGGCCAGCGCCCCCAGCGCGTCGGCGCGGCGTTGGGCGGCGGTACGCGGATCGTGGGCGCACACCGTGCCCGCCAGCGTGGTCAACCGCTGATCCAGGGCGTGCGCGTCGGGGGCGAACAGGGTCCCCACGATCTGGGCCACCCCGTCGATGCCCCCGCCGATCCACACGTCGCGATCTTTCTGCCGTTCGGTGCGCCGGCGCACCGCATCGACATCGACCCGCGCGATCAGCGCGTCGATCTTGCCGCAGAGCCGTTTGCGGCTCATCATGGGCCAGCGCGCCACATTGGCGGCCACCAACCCGTCCACCCGCGCCAAAATCTCCGGGTCC
>NZ_JCALCE010000084.1:0-790 GCF_059812195.1 Mycobacterium sp. NGS68
CGCACCGCCCTGCCCGCCGGCGTAGCCCTTGTCGCCGGTGGCGCCGGTTTGCTCGGCGGCGTTGCCGCCCGCCGCACCCTGGCCACCCGTACCACCGGTGCCGCCCTTGCCGCCGATACCGGCCGCGCCGGTGGCGCCGTCGATTCCGTTGTACGTGCCGCCGGTGCCTTTGGCGCCACCCGCACCGCCGGCGCCTGCGTCGCCGCCCTGGCCGCCGGTGCCGCCGACGCCGCCGACGCCGGTCGTGCTGTTTGCGCCGCTGCCGCCCGCGCCGCCTTGCCCGCCCTTGCCACCGACGCCGCCATCACCGCCGTCGCCGCTGGTACCGCCTGCGCCAGCGCTACCGCCAACACCGCCCGCCCCGCCCTGACCACCGGCATAGCCCTTGCCGCCCGTGGCGCCGGTCTGCTCGGCCGCGTCGCCGCCCGCCTCACCCTGCCCGCCGGCCCCACCCGTGCCGCCCTTGCCGCCGGTACCGGCCGCGCCGCTTGCGCCGTCGATCCCGCTGTGTGCGCCGCCGGTGCCTTTGGCGCCGCCCGCACCGCCTGCCCCCGCGTCGCCGCCCTGGCCGCCGGTGCCACCGGTGCCGCCGACGCCGGTCGTGCTGTTTGCGCCGCTGCCGCCCGCGCCGCCTTGCCCGCCCTTGCCGCCGACGCCGCCATCCCCGCCATCACCGCTGGTCCCACCCGCACCGGCGCTACCGCCCTGACCACCCGCACCACCCTGCCCGCCGGCATAACCCTTATTGCCGGTAGCGCCGCTGCCATCGCCCTGCGCGCCAATAGCCCCA
>NZ_JCALCE010000085.1:0-790 GCF_059812195.1 Mycobacterium sp. NGS68
AGCCAACTCGCTACTGAGCCCATCCCAACTCGCCGCCGCGGCCAGCATCGGCGCCGAACCGGCCCCGGTATACATCTGCGCCGACGTGACCTCCGGCGGCAACACGAAGATGTTCATGGCGGCGTCCTTTCTGTTGGGCCTGTCGAGCTACTTCGCCTTGACGGTGCCTGCGCCCCCGAGCAACCCCAGATCCTGGCCGATGATGCTGGGGACGAATTCGCCAGTGCGGGCAGCCATTTGCAGCCCCGTCCCGGCGTTGACCAGCACCGCATCGGCGGCCCGCCTAGCGGCCCCGCCGATGTCGCCCGACGCAAGGGCCGCGCCCGCCGCCGTCAGATCGTTGCGGGCCAGGAACTGCGTGGCTACGAACTGCTGCCTGTTGACGGTCTGCAGGTCCTCGAACCTCTGTTGGTCATACGCGGCCAGCTGGCCCAAGGTGGCTCCGCCGCTGTCACGGCTGGCCAGCGGCGACGCCTGGGCGATTCTCGTCTCGGCACCGCCCGTCAGGAGCTGGCTGCCACCGCCGGCGATGTCGAGGTCCTCACCGGCGATGTTGAGCGGAGCGAACGCGGTCCGAGCGCCCACCTGCAACGCCGCCCCGGTCTCGACGAGGCCCGCGTTGGCGACCTGTCGCGCGGCGAGGGCGAAGTCCCCGTCGCGCAGAGCGGTCTGTGCCGCCGCCATGTCGCGCTTGGCCAGTTCCTGCGCCTCCCCCAGCTGGCGGCGGTTCGCCAGTTGCAGGTTCGCCAGGTCGGCCTTGTTGCGAGCCTGGATCTGCCCCCACGGGGCG
>NZ_JCALCE010000086.1:0-668 GCF_059812195.1 Mycobacterium sp. NGS68
AATTCCTAACCCACGAGCCATAGCGGCACCGACAACGACACACCCGCACCATCACGCACTGCCCGGCGACGTGCACCAAACGCCTCTGCCGGATCGTAAAGCAATTCCGCCCCTCAGATCGGTGCTTTCAACAAACCGTCAACAAGATCACGCCGTCACTGCGTATTCGCATCCGCGCTCGCCGCAGTTACTGGCATGTGGCGGGGCGGTGACGGCTGCGCCCGGGGCTATCCGACCCCGGTGCGCGGCACCACGCTGGGCCGGTTCTGCACCACGTGCGGGCTCGCGCCGCCGCGGCCCATCATGCCGCCGGGCATGCCGGCGCCGGCGCCGCCCATACCCATCGGCATCGGCATCATCGGCATGCCGCCGCCCATCGGCGCCCCGCCCGCACCGGCGGCCGCAGCCATCTCGGCGGGCAGCCCAGCGCCCAGGCCCGACATGGCCATCGACCCCATGCGCGCCGGCACCGAGCCCTGCCACGTCGGCGGGACCGACATCGCGCCCACTAACCGCGCCTTGCCCAACTCCGCGCCCATCCCGGCGCCCATGCCGCCGCCCACGCCGCCGAGCGGCTTCATCGGATCGCCGACCAGCTTCGCCGCGTCGGCGCCGGCCATACCGGCAGTGGCCGCGTCCGCCAGGGCGGCGGGATGCGCCGCCGATCC
>NZ_JCALCE010000087.1:0-662 GCF_059812195.1 Mycobacterium sp. NGS68
GGTCCTAGCTGTCGAGCCGATGCCGTTGGCTTCGGCTTTCGCGGCGGTCCACTCAGTCATCGCTTCCATGACCTGGACACGGCCCTGGGCGCACTGCAGGGCGCGTTCGGCGCGTTCCAGGCGTTCGGTGCGGTTAGCGGCCGGGCCGAGGGGGACGCTGGCGACCAGGGTGAGCATTTCGTTGGCGGCGCTCTGGTCGTGAATGTCCTGCCGCGCGGCCAGTTCGGCGTCGCGTTCGCGTTCGGTGCGGTCGCGGCGGACGTTGCGGGCGTGGTGGATCAGGTCGCCGATCTGGATCGCGCGTTCGGACGGCGAGTCGTAGTAGGCCTGCAGGCCGTCGAGGACGTCGCCGCGCTGCAGGCGGTGCTTGTGCAGCTTCTCTGCCCAGGCGGCGATCCTCGCTTTGTCGCCGGCGGGGGCGCGGTCGTCGAGGATGGATGCGAGCTTGAGCGCTTCGGCGGCGGTGCGGAGGTCGTCTTCGGTTGCGTTGACGTTCATAGCGTTTGGACTTCCTCGAGGAGTTCGTTGAGGGCTTGGTCGTGGGTGCGGGCTTTGGCGGTGGGTTTGCCGGTGCTGGGGCTGGCGCGGTTGTTGGCTTTGTGGACGAAGTTCGGGATCTGGGTGGGTGACCAGGAGTCGCTGTTGGTCCAGGCGAGTAGGCC
>NZ_JCALCE010000088.1:0-647 GCF_059812195.1 Mycobacterium sp. NGS68
CGCCTGCAGCCTGCGGGCCTCGGCTTTGGCTGCGGTCCATTCCCGCATCGCGGCGATCGCCTCGCGCCGGTTCGTCGCACACTGCAGCGCGTTCTCGGCGGCGACCAGGCGCTGTGTTGGCTTCACTGCGCCGAACACCATGCCCGCGGTGATGGTGCGGACTTCGTCGATTGTCCGTTGATCGTGGGCTTGTTCGCGCTGCGCGAGCTCGGCGTCGCGCTCGCGTTCGGTGCGGTCGCGGCGGACGTTGCGGGCGTGGTGGATCAGGTCGCCGATCTGGATCGCGCGCTCAGATGGGCTGTCGTAGAAGGCCTGCAGGCCGTCGAGGACGTCGCCGCGCTGCAGGCGGTGCTTGTGCAGCTTCTCGGCCCAGGCCGCGATACGGGCCTTGTCGCCGGCGGGGGCGCGGTCGTCGAGTATCGATGCGAGCTTGAGTGCTTCGGCTGCGGTGCGGAGGTCGTCTTCGGTTGCGTTGACGTTCATAGCGTTTGGACTTCCTCGAGCAGTTCGTTTAGGGCTTGGTCGTGGGTGCGGGCTTTGGCGGTGGGTTTTCCGGTGCCGGGGCTGGCGCGGTTGTTGGCTTTGTGGACGAAGTTCGGGATCTGGGTTGGTGACCAGGAGTCGCTGTTAGTCCAGGCGAGTAGGCC
>NZ_JCALCE010000089.1:0-622 GCF_059812195.1 Mycobacterium sp. NGS68
GGCGGCGACGGCGGGGGGTGGGATGCCGCGTTTGAGGCATTTGTCGATCTGGACGCCGATTCCGGAGAGCAGGCCGGTTTCGATTGGGGTGGGGAGTGATTCGCTGAATGCTTCGGCGATGCGGTAGGCGTCGATCGAGCGCGCGTTGTCGTTGAGTTCGCCGAATCTGGCTAGCGCTTTCCCCCGGCCGTCGGGGTGGTGGGCGCTGCTTCCGTTCCGTAGGTGGGGTAGGTGAGTACTTTCTGACTCAGACTTAGACTCTGACTCAGACTGACGGGGGCGCGCGCGTCCGCGGGGGTTTCCGGAATCCGCGCGGACGTCCGCCGGATGTCCGGTCGGTGTCCGCGCGGACATTTCCGAATCTTGCCTGCTAGACGGCTCATTGGCGCGGTTACCCGGCTCGTAAGTGGCATCTAGGTTGGGGTCCGCGTAAGGCTCATCTGGCGCGTACGTGGCGTCCACGTGAGGATCATTCGCTTTGTTAACGATCGGTACGTGAGCGTCACGTGGCGCGCACGTACCGCCTGCGCGCGCCTTTCGCTTACGTTCCGCATCGGCGGCCCGGAACTCTTTCACCTCCGTTGAGGTGCGTTGCCACTTCGCCCAACGTGTGAACTGGATA
>NZ_JCALCE010000009.1:0-228130 GCF_059812195.1 Mycobacterium sp. NGS68
CACGCCGGGCGTGCGGGGGCTTCTACGTGTGCTCGGCGGCGCTAGAGCTTGACCTCGTTGAGCTTGCCGGTAGCGACGTCGAAGACGAACCCGCGCAGCGACACGTGCTTGGTGACGAACGGGCTGTTCTCGATGCGGCGCAGCGACTGCCTGACGTCCTCCTCGACGTCAGGGAAGGCCTCGGCCGCCCACGGCGGCTTGACGCCGGTCTCCGCCTGGATGTCGCGCTTGAAATCGTCGTCGGTGAACGTCAACATCCCGCAGTCGGTGTGGTGGATCAGGATGATCTCTTTGGTCCCCAGCAGGCGCTGGCTGATCGCCAGCGAGCGGATGGCGTCGTCGGTGGCCACGCCGCCGGCATTGCGGATGACGTGGGACTCCCCTTCGTTGATGCCGAGTACGCGGTAGACGTCGATGCGGGCGTCCATGCAGGCCAGCACCGCGATGTGTTTGCTCGGCGGCAACGGCAGCGGCCCGCTGAAGTTGCTCGCGTACTCGGTGTTGTTGGCCAGGTAGTCCTCGGTAACCGTCACGCAAGCCTCCTCAGCGATTTGCTACATACGTCGATGCCGGGGTGGATTTTAACAACCGGGCACCCGTATTACACGGGTCCCGATCAACCGGATCGGAACGGCCTGCTCGCTGACGGACGCCGCATCTCATACCCTGTCCCAATGCGACGCACGCGGAGCGATCAGGCATGATCCGCTTCCTGCTGCGCCGGCTGCTGAACTACATCGTGCTGCTGGTGCTGGCGTCGTTCCTGGCCTTCTTTCTGGCCTCGGTGTTCTTCAAGCCGCTGGACACCTACACGCAGCGCCACCCGCCACCGCCCAAGGAACTCGTGGACCGCAAAGCGGCGCAGCTTGGCCTCGACAAGCCCATCCCCATCCGGTACGGGCAATGGATTGCCGGGGTGGCCCAAGGCGACTTCGGCACGACCGTGACCAACCATCCCGTCTCCGGGGAATTGTGGCACCGGATCGGCATCAGCCTGCGGCTCGTCGTGATCGGCTCGGTGCTGGGCACGATCATCGGCATCGTCGTGGGGGCCTGGGGAGCCATTCGGCAGTACCGGCTGAGCGACCGCGTGATCACCGTGTTGTCGCTGATCACCCTCAGCATCCCGACGTTCGTGATGGGCGGCCTGCTCATCCTGGCCGGACTGCGGGTGAACAACTTCGCCGGCGTCCGGATCTTCCTGTACACCGGCGAGACCTCGCCGATTCCGCCGGGCGGACTGTGGGACCAACTTGTCGACCGCCTGCAGCACCTCGTGCTGCCGACGCTGACGCTGGCAATGGGTTCGATCGCGGGCTTCAGTCGGTATCAACGCAACGCGATGCTGGACGTGCTCGGTGAGGATTTCATCCGGACCGCGCGCGCCAAGGGCCTGACCCGCCGCCGTGCACTGTTCAAGCACGGCTTGCGCACCGCGCTGATTCCGCTGGCCACCTTGTTCGCGTACGGGATCAGCGGCCTGGTCACGGGCGCGGTGTTCGTCGAGAAGATCTTCGGCTGGCACGGCATGGGCGAATGGTTCGTGCAGGGCGTCCTGACCCAGGACACCAACGTCGTCATGGCGATCACTCTCTTTTCCGGCGTGGCCGTTCTGAGCGCCGGACTACTGTCCGACGTCTTTTACGCACTGCTGGATCCACGGGTGCGGGTGTCATGACGACGCCGAAGGCCGGCCCAGAAGCCACCGAAACGCGCTCGGGCATCCACCCGGCCGCCTTCACAACGCGCCGAAACCTCTTGGTGCGCCGATTCCTTCGCAACAAGCCCGCGGTGGTGGGGCTGGTCCTGCTGGCGGCGGCGTTCATCGGCTGCTACGCGCTACCCGCACTGCTCCCCTACGACTACAACCACCTCGACTACGACGCGCTGCTGCAGCCACCGTCGCTCAAGCACTGGTTCGGCACCAATGCGCTGGGCCAGGACCTGCTGGCCCGCATCCTGCGCGGTATGCAGAAGTCGATGCTGATCGGATTCTGCGTGGCCCTGATTTCGACGACGATCGCCGCCACCGTCGGTGCGATCGCCGGTTACTTCGGTGGCTGGCGCGACACGACACTGATGTGGCTGGTGGACCTGCTGCTGGTCATCCCGGGCTTCCTGCTGATAGCCATCGTCAGTGCGCGCACCAAGGGTTCGAGCAACATCCTCTGGCTCATCGCGTTGCTCGCGGCGTTCGGCTGGATGGTCAGCTCGCGGATGGTCCGCGGCTTGACCATGAGCCTGCGGGAGCGCGAATTCATCCGCGCGGCAAGGTACATGGGCGTGCCCAGCCGCCGGATCATCGTGAGTCACATCGTGCCGAACGTCGCCTCGATTCTGATCATCGACGCCACACTCAACGTCGGTTCCGCGATCCTGGCCGAAACCGGCCTGAGCTTCTTGGGATTCGGCGTTCAGCCACCCGACGTGTCACTGGGGTCGCTGATCGCTGACGCCATTCCTTCGACCACCACCTTCCCGTGGGTCTTCCTGTTTCCGGCCGGCACGCTGGTGTCAATTGTGCTGTGCGCCAATTTCGCCGGCGATGGCCTGCGGGACGCGTTCGATCCCCGCACCAGGCCACCGCGGCGCAGGAACCGGCGGCCGAAGTGACCACGCTGCTCGAGGTGACGGACCTGTGCGTCACGTTCGAAACCGCCGACGCCGCCGTCTCCGCGGTGCGTGGCACGACTTACCACATCGACCCGGGCGAGGTCCTGGCCATCGTCGGTGAGTCCGGTTCGGGCAAGAGCACCGCCGCGATGGCCGTCATCGGGCTGCTGCCCGAGTATGCGAATGTCTCGGGATCCGTCCGCCTGCACGGCGAGGAACTGCTCGGGTTGGACGACCGGTCGATGTCGCGGATCCGCGGCAGGAAGATCGGCACCATATTTCAGGACCCGATGTCGGCGTTGACGCCCGTCTACACCGTGGGCGATCAGATCGCCGAAGCCATCGAGATCCACAACCGTGGCATCAGCCGCGGCGACGCCCGCAGGCGCGCCGTCGAGCTGCTCGAACTGGTCGGCATCGCGCAGCCGGAAAGCCGCGTGAAAGCATTCCCGCACGAGCTTTCCGGCGGGGAACGCCAGCGGGTGGTGATCGCCATCGCCATCGCCAACGATCCCGACCTGCTGATCTGCGACGAACCCACCACCGCACTGGATGTCACCGTGCAGGCCCAGATCCTCGACCTGCTCAGAACCGCACGCGATGTGACCGGCGCAGGCGTGCTGATCATCACCCACGACCTGGGCGTGGTATCGGAATTCGCCGATCGCGCCATGGTCATGTACGCGGGGCGGGGCGTCGAGACCGCCACCGTCGACGACCTCTACCGCGACCGGCGGATGCCCTACACGGTAGGGCTGCTGGGCTCGGTGCCGCGGCTGGACGCCCCGCAGGGCACCCGGCTGATCCCGATCCCGGGCGCACCGCCGACCATGTCGTCGCTGACACCCGGCGCGTGCCCGTTCGCCCCCCGCTGTCCGCTGGCGATCGACGAATGTACCTCGGCGGAGCCAGAACTCGTGACCGTCGGGGAAGGGCACCGGGCGGCGTGCATCCGCACCGACGACGTTGCGGGGCGCAGTGCGGCCGAAATCTTCGGCGTCTCAACGCAACCGATGGCCGCTGCGGAGGCCGGCGAGCCGCCGCTCGTGCTGCGGGTGACCGACCTGGCCAAGTCGTACCCCCTCACCAAGGGCGTGGTGTTTCGCAGGCGGGTCGGCGAGGTGCGGGCGGTCGACGGCGTCAGCTTCACCCTGGAGCAGGGCCGAACACTGGGCCTCGTCGGCGAATCCGGCTGCGGCAAATCCACGACGCTCACCCAGATCCTCGAGCTGACCGCGCCCCAGGCGGGTTCCATCGAGATACTCGGCAGCGACGTCGCGGCGCTCGACCAGGCCGCGCGCCGTACCCTGCGGACCGAGGTGCAGGTGGTGTTTCAGGACCCGGTGGCCTCGTTGGATCCGCGCCTCCCGGTTTTCGACGTGATCGCCGAACCGTTGGTGGCCAACGGGTTTGACCGACCGCACTGTGAGCAGCGGGTGGCCGAGTTGCTCACGATCGTCGGCCTGGACCGCAGGGACGCCAGCCGCTATCCCGCCGAGTTCTCCGGCGGGCAGAAGCAGCGCATCGGCATCGCGCGGGCGCTGGCGTTGCAGCCGAAGATCCTTGCGCTCGACGAGCCGGTGTCGGCGCTCGACGTGTCCATCCAGGCGGGCATCATCAACCTGCTGCTGGACCTGCAGGCACAGTTCGGGCTCTCCTATCTGTTTGTCTCGCACGACCTTTCGGTGGTCAAGCACCTGGCGCACCGAGTGGCGGTGATGTACCGGGGGGCGATCGTGGAGCAGGGCGACGGTGATGAGGTGTTCGTCAACCCGCGGCACGAGTACACCCGGCGGCTGCTGGCCGCCGTTCCGCGGGCCCACCCCGATGTCGCCGGCGGTTAACATCGTGCGGGTGGCGCGAATCCTTGCCCCGGTACTGGCGGTCGTCCTGGTCGTCAGCGGTTGCTCGAGCGGCTATCAGGACCTCCCGGAGGCCCACGCGGCGCGGGTCGGCAGCACCAGCGACATCAACCCGCGGGACCCGGCGACGCTGCGCGACGGCGGCAACCTACGGCTCGCGCTGACGCTGTTCCCGGACAACTTCAACGAAATGAACATCGACGGCAACACGGCCGACACCGGGGACATCGTCTCGCCGACCCTGCCCGGGGCGTTCATCGCCCAGGCCGACGGCACGTTGAAGCTCAACACCGACTACTTCACCGGCGCCGAGCTAACCGGCACCAATCCGCAGGTCGTCACCTACACCATCAACCCGAAGGCGACCTGGAACGACGGCACGCCCTTCACCTGGGAGGACCTCAAGTCGGAGGTCAACGCGCTCAGCGGCCGAGACAAGCGGTTCCTGATCGCCAGCCATGCCGGTTTCGATCGCGTGGAGTCGGTGACCCGGGGTGTCGATGAGCGCCAGGCGATCGTCACGTTCGCGCAGCCGTACGCCGAATGGCAGGGCATGTTCGCCGGCGGCATACAGCCCCGCAGCATGACGGCGGACCCGGAAGTCTTCAACAACGGACAGCTCGAGGCCCCCGGCCCGTCGGCCGGGCCGTTCATCGTGTCCAAGATCGACCGGCCGGCGCAGCGCATCGTGCTGACCCGCAACCCCCGCTGGTGGGGCCGCAAGCCGAGACTGGATTCCATCACATACCTGTTCCTCGACCCCGCGGCCGCGATACCGGCCCTGCAGAACCACGACATCGATGCCGCCGGCGTCGGCACGCTCGACGCGATGGTCACCGCCCAGCGCACGCGCGGCATCGTGATCCGGCACGCCTCCGCACCCACCTGGTCCCACTTCACCTTCAACGGCGCGCCGGGATCCATCCTCTCGGACCCCCGGCTGCGGCTGGCGATCTGCAAGGGCATCAACCGCAAGGCCATCGTTGACGTCGTCGAACACGGCCTGACCGCCAACCCGACGCCGCTGAACAACCGTGTGTACATGGTCGGCCAGACCGGTTACCAAAACAACAGCGCGCCAGCCGATTACAACCCCGATCAGGCACGCAGGGACCTGGACGCGCTGGGCTGGAAGCTCAACGGAGCCGTGCGGGAAAAGGACGGCAAACAGCTGGTGGTGCGCGACGTCTTCTTCGACGCCCAGTCGAACCGGCAGATCGCCCTGGTTGCCCAGCAGAATCTGGCGCAGATCGGTGTCAAGCTGCAACTCGATCCCAAGTCGGGCAGTGGATTCTTCAGCCAGTACGTGAGCACCGGCGACTTCGACGTCACCCAATTCAGCTGGGTCGGTGGGGGTTTCCCACTGTCTGCGCTCCCGCAGATCTATGCGTTGAAGGGTGGCGACAGCAACTTCGGCAAGATCGGCAGCCCCGCGATCGACGACAAGATCGATCAGACCCTGTCCGAACTGGATCCGGACAAAGCGCGCGCCCTGGCCAACGAGGTCGACATGATGCTGTGGCAGATCGGCTTCAACCTGCCGCTGTTCCAGTCCCCCGGCGACCGGGCAGTGCGCAGCAACTTGGCCAACTTCGGCGCGTTCGGGCTGGCGGACGTGGACTGGACCGCCATCGGATTCATCCCGTAGCTGCGAGCAGTCGCAAAAGTCCCTAATTCACGCGGGATTCGGGGGCTTTTACGTCTGCTCGGCGGGGTCGTGGCAGCGCACGCTCGGCGGTGGCGGCCACGCCGATCGCCTTCCAGAGCAGCCGCATCGCCGGGCGGGCCGGCAACTCGTCCAGCGCAGGCGCCCGCTCGGCCAGCCCGTCGGCCTCACCTCGGCAGACCGCGCCGATGATGGCCAGCGCGGCGGCCTCCCGGAAGTCCAGGGCGCCGTGGCCCATGGTCGCCATCCGCACTAGCACCGCGCCGGGCACCAGCGACGCGATGCGCTCGGCGACCGCCGGCGGAGTGATGAGATCGCGAGCGCCCGAGATCACCACCGTGGGCCAATGGAACTTCGGCATCTCGGCCACGAGGTCGTACGGCTCCGCCTCGAAATCGGCTGTCACCGGCATTACTTCACGCAGTGCGGCGGCAGGGTCGAGCGGCAGCCCGTCAGGCTGGGGAGCGTAGTCCAGTTCGCGGAACGCGATGCGGTCCACCAGATCCGCCTCGAAGCGAAACGGCGCAGTCCGGGTGAGCAGCCCCCCGACCCGAAGCATGCTGCGCCACAGCAACGTTCGTCCGTCGAGCAGCAGATCGAGTTGGCGGTCCAACAGCTCGGTTCCGCCGTAGCCGTAGCACCGGACGCACGCCTGACCGCCTGAGTGAGTCATCACCCCTGCGTCGACCAGCCGCCGCACCTTGGCAGCCAGGGCGGCGGTTTCGGGGTTGTCGCCCTTGAGCAGCAGCCGACGGATGGCGTCGCGCACGTCGTCGATGTCGTCGCGGGACAGCAGCGGCGAATCGAGGATCATCGCGCGCACCCTCCCGGGGTGGCGGACGCCCAGTCCCGCAGCGATATAAGTGCCGTACGACGTGCCGTAGATGACGGCCGACTCGACGTGCGCGTCGTCGAGCACCGTCGCGACGTCATCGACCACCTGATCGACGGTCAGCGCCTCGGGCGGCAGGTCGGCGCCGGCGTCGTCATGGCGGGACATGCCTACGCCCCGGTGCTCGATCATGATGACGTCCAGGCCGGCGGCCGCGAACCGCCGGCGCAGGCCCTTGTAGAGCCGCATGGCCGCCACTCCCGGACCTCCGGTGAGGATCACCAACGGGTGCGCCGACTTTCGGCCGGTCCGCACGTAATACAGGTCGAAGTGCTCCGCGCTGCCCGGCGACACCGGCCGGCGCACCGGACGCACGCCCGGCTGCCCCGCCAGTTTGTCCTGGACGCGGCGCCGCTTGGCGTTCATGGTCATTGGTGGGTCATCGCTCGGTCACTTGCCCATTCTGCCGAAAATCAGCCACGAATGAGGTCCGCCGCCTTCTCCCCGATCAGGACCGAAGGTGCGTGGGTGTGACCACGCACGGTGCTGGGCATCACCGATGCGTCGGCGACCCGCAGCCCCGTGACGCCGCGGACGCGCAGTTGCGGATCCACGACGCTGCCTTCGTCGCTGCCCATCCGGCACGTGCCCAACGGGTGGTACAGCGTGTGCGAGCAAGTGGCCAACGCCTTTTCCAGGGTTTCCTCGTCGAGCTCGGTGCAATTGCGTGGCCGCGCGATCGAGCCGAGCAGGCCTTTGAGGGCGGGAGCCGCGGCGATGCGGGCGCACATTCGCAGGCCCTCCATCATCGCGGCGCGGTCCAGGTCGGCGGGGTCGGACAGGTAGCGCGGTTCGATGACCGGTTTGTCGTGCGGATCGGCGGACCGCAAGGTGATCTGGCCGCGGCTTTCCGGCGCCACCAGGATGGGCCCGAAGACGACTCCGTGGCCGGGCTCCTCGGTCAACAGCGCCTCGTCGTAGAACGGCGCCGGGGCGAAGATCAGCTCGATATCGGGCAGCTCAAGGCCGGGGCGGCTGCGCACGAAACCGTACGCTTCGCCGACGTTAGAGGTCAGCATGCCGCGATGCCGCAGCAGGTAGTTGACCAGCTCTTTCGGTCGTTCCGCTCCGGCCAGACTGTCGCCGTCGACGTTGAAGCCCACGACCGTGACGAGGTGGTCGATCAGGTTCTGGCCCACTCCGGGTGCGTGGTGGACGGTGTCGATGCCGTGCTCGGCGAGGTGCTCGCGGTTGCCGATGCCGGACAGCATCAGCAGCTGAGGACTGTTGACGGCGCCGCCGCACAGGATGATCTCTTTGCGGGCGTGGGCGACGGTCGTGTGGCCATTGTGATGGTATTCGACGCCGGTGGCACGGTTGCCGTCGATGACGACCCGGGTCGCGGTGGCATTCGTGACGACGGTCAGGTTCTCGCGACCCATCGCGGGTTTGAGATAGGCCTTGGCAGTGCTGAACCGGGCACCGCGGCGCTGGGTGACGACGGTCTCGCAGAAGCCTTCCGGCGCGGGTGAATTCGGCTGCACCATGGGGAATCCGCACTGCTGCACCGCCGTCAGCCACGCCGCGGTCGCGGCTCGCGGGCTGCGCTGGCGTGAAATGTGCAGCGGGCCGGTGAGCCCGCTGTGGTCAGGGTTGACCGAATCCGTGGCGGCGGTGGCGTTCTCGATGCGGCGGTAGTAGCGCAACGCTTCGTCTGATGACCACTGCGGGCCGGCCTGAGCGGCCCACTCGTCGTAGTCGGCGGCGAATCCGCGCACCCACATCATCGCGTTCATCGACGACGAGCCGCCGAGCATCTTGCCTCGGGGCCAATAGATCCGGCGACCGGCGAGTCCGGGTTGTGGCTCGGTCAGGTAGTCCCAGTCGACCTCGCTGCGGAACAGCTTGGAGAAGGCTGCCGGGATGCCGATGAATCTGTTCTTGTCGCGTGGTCCCGCCTCCAGCGCCACCACCTTGGTGCACGGGTCGGCGCTCAACCGGTTGGCCACGACCGCGCCGGCCGAACCCGTACCGACCACGATGTAGTCGCACTGAATGTCCATCGCACATCCCCGCTTCCGCGTGCTACACGTCGAGATCGATGCGATGGGCTCCCTCGACGCCGTCGTACCGGTCGGGACTGCACGTCAACACGATCACCTGTCCGTGAGTTGCCACGGTATCGAACACCTTTCCCATCCTGGCCAGACGGTCGGGGTCGGTGAATCCCAGCGCGTCGTCGATCACCACCGGCACGCTGTCCTCCTTGGCGACCAGCGTCGAGCCCGCCAGCCGGGCCAGGATGCCGAGTTGCTCCTTCGCGCCGCCCGACAGCGATTCGAAGGGCACCGTGCGGCCCTCCAGGGTGCGGCTGCGGATGCACAGGTCGCTGTCGACGTCGACCTCGAACGTCGGCCCAAACACCGGACGGCCCAGGCGCTGCAGCTCGTCGCGGTAGGGCTCCACGTAGCGCAGGCGGGTGGTGTCGCGGTGGCGCGCCATCACCGACCGCAGCAGCTGCGCGGCCCGGGCCCTGCCGCCGATGCTGGAGTGCTGGCGGGCGGCGTGCTCCCGCTCCGACTGGGCGGCGTCGAGCTTGCCTTGCCGGCCCTCGCCGCCGAACACCGTGAGCTCGATGGTGACCTCGCGCAGCGCCTTGGCGGCTTCTTCGTACAGGTCGTGCAGCGACTCGGCGGCCGCGGTCGCGTCGGCCAGCTCGGCCGCTACTGCATCCGGTGCGGCGGCGGCCAGCTGCGTATTGAGCTCGGCGACCCTGAGCGCCGCGGCATGCGCCGCCTTTTCCGCAGCATCCGCCGCCGACGCGAGGCCCTCGTCGTCGACCGCCGTCCGTTCCTGGGCCAATCGGGCTTTAGCGGCATCGAGCTCGGCGCGTTGGGTGGCTATCTTGTCCCGCAAAATCGTTGCCCGCGTGGATGTCTCGGCGAGCTTTCGGCCAGCGGCCGTGGCGGCCCGGCGTTTCGCCTCGCAGTCGGCGTTCGCGTCTTTGCGTGCGGCCTCGGCCGCGTCGAGCTCGGCGCGGGCCGCGGCCGCGTCGAGCGTCTGGGCGGCAGCGTCGTGGTCGGCGCGCAATTCGGCCAGCCGCGCGCGGAGGTCGTCGATCCGGTCGTCGCCGCACAGGCCCGCCAGAGTCGCGGCCAGTTGGTCGTGGCTGCTGCGCAGTTCGCGACGGCGCTGGTTAGCGGACCGCGCCTCGTGGAGGTCGGCGGCGCCGGCGGCCGTCAGCGCCGCCGTCAGCTCCTGTTGCGCCGCTGCGTGTTTGGCCTGGACATCCAGCGCGGTGGCGCCCGGGGTGATGTGTGTGGTCACAACACCGGGCACCGCGACCTCGGTGGGACCGGTCGCCGTGACCGTCCAGCTTTCGCCTGCCGCCAGCGATACCCGTTGGTCGCCGACGACCAGTTCGATGTCCGCGTTGGCCGTGAACTGCACCGCCGCCGAGATCAGTGCCAGCTGGCCACCGGTGCGATCGACCGCGGCGGCGGCATCTTCGATTCGCCGCAGCAACTCCTCGGTGATGGCGATCGTCGACAACTCTGCGGCGAGGCTTTCGCAGTCGCGCCGGACGTCGTCAATCCGCGCAAGGCGAGCGCCGAGCCGGTGCGCCTCCGCGCGTGCCGCAATCTGTTCGAGGGCGCACCGGGCCGAGTCGGCGCGCGCCTGGACGGCCTCCGCAGCCCGCACGGCCGCCTCGACCTCGTCATCTGCGGCTTGCGCCTCGGCTTTGACGACAGCCAACGCCTGGTCGGCCGCCTTCGCTTCCTCCTCTGTCTGCGCGGCAGCCGTTACGCGAGTGACGATTTCGGTGAGCAGCCGCGTGCGGCCGGTGTGCGCGGCCGTCGCTGCGACGCTGGTAGCCTCCGCGGCGGCGGCGACGAGTTTGGCCTCATGGGCCTGCGTGGTCAGCTCGGCGATCTTGTCCGAAGCGGCCTTCGCCGCGGCCAGCCGCGGCCCGACCGCAAGCCGCTGCTGGGACAGCTCGGCCACCTGTTCGGTGAGAATGGCGTGGCGACGCACCCGGTCGTCGACCTCGGCGACCGCGACCGCGCACCCCGTCACCGCGGTTTCGGCGTCGGCCAGCCGGGCGATCGCGGCGGCCCACTCGCCGGTGGGGCGCCCGGTCGGGGTGAAGTAGCGCGCATACTCGGCGTCGATCCGCTCGATCAGCAACGGCTCCGCGCCGGACAATGCGGCATCACCGGCCGAATGCTCGGCGGCGATATCGAGCGCACGGGAAAGCGCTTCGCAGCCAGACAGGTTTACCGCCGCCGTCGACCCGGTCTGCAGCACCCGTTGGGCACGCCACAGATCGGTGTCGACGGTCTCGGCAAGCATGGTGCGGACCCGCTCGTGGGCTTCGTCGCCGGTCAGCTGCTCGCGGCGGGGTGCCAGCATGGTCAACTCGGTCTCGCACTTCTTGTGAAACCGTTTGCGATAGATGAAACGGTAGGGGCCGCTGCTGATCTCGGCGGTGACCTCGGAGCCGACGTCGGCGTTGGTGGGTTTGACCTGTTTGACTTCCTTCTTGGTCGAACGGTCTCGGGATTCGAGCAGCAGGTCCAGCGCCTCGATCATCGACGACTTGCCGATCTCGTTGGCGCCGCACACCACGACGACGCCGTGCTCGGGGAACTCGATCTCACGATGCGCGATGCCCCGGTAGTTCTTCAGGACCAGCCGGTGCAGTTTCACGCGGCCCCCCGATCCGTGAGCCGTAGTAGTAGACCCAGCGCCGCCTGCGCGACGGCGGCGGACTCTGCATCGTCGGCGCGCGCCGTCGCGACCAGTTCGTCGACGGCCGCGGCGGCAAACCCGCCGATGCCGAGGTCGGTGAACTCGCCGTCGGCGGGTATTACCGCAAGGTCGGTGTGGCGCTCCCAAAGACCCAGCCAGGCAAACAATCTCGCGTATTTGTCGAGGCAGGTGTCCAGCGCGGCACGGTCGGTGACGGTCAGCGAGCCTGTCAATGCCAGGCGCACCACGGTGCGGTCCTTTTCGCCCATCTGGTCCAGATTCATGTCCAGGTCGGCGATGTCGCGATTGGTGTCGAGATGGCTGTGCAATGTGACGAATCGCCAGCGCCCCACGTGCCGGGCCGTCACCGTGGCGGGCCGTCCCGGGTCGGTTTCATCGATATCGACGACCAGGACGTGACCGGGATCGGATTCGATGTCGTCGAAGTTCGTGACTTCCGGTGAGCCGGAATACCACACCCGGCCGCTGTCGCCGACCTGGGTACGCGAATGCTTATCGCCCAGGGCCACATAGTGAATCGCGCCGCGCGCCAATGCGGCCTCGACCGCGGCGAGCCGGATCAGCGAGGGCTTTTCGCGATCGGGGTCGAGCGCGTCGACGCCGCCGTGCGCCACCAGAAGCCGGGTTGCCGGATCCGCCGGCAGGCCCGTGAGCACGTCTGCAGCGAGGTCGGTGGTCGGCGCCTTGGACCGCCACGGCGCGGCGACGATCTCCAGCCCGGGCCGGACCTGATGGACGCCGGCGCGATCCAGCACCACGACGTTTTCCGGACACTCCGCTTTGAACAGCGCGCCCGTATATACCGACGACGCGTCCAGTGGGTCATGGTTACCGGGCAACAGATACACGGGAATTCCGATGGCGCGCATGGCTTCCAGGGACTGGCCGATCACCTGGGGGGCGAGCTGATTGTGTTCGAAGACGTCACCAGACACGACGACGAACTCGGCGCCCACCTCGGCCGCCAGCGCGCCCAACCCGGACACCGCGTCGCGTCGGGCGGCCGAATACCGCGGCTGGGCGTCGCCGGCGAGGAAGTGCCGCGTCATGCCCAGCTGCCAGTCGGCAGTGTGCAGGAATCGCATCCCGTCCCTCCTAAATGCGTGGTGATCAAGGCAAGGCGAAGTTTAGGACCGGGTGCCGACAAGTCGCGGGACGTCGTTCGGCAGGTTCGCCATGAGGCCCTTGTAGGCGAGGTTTGTCCACAGTTGAGGTTTCATCCACAGCTGGTGGTGGTGTGCTGGCCGGCGGCGGGACCCAGACCTAGAATTCGAACATGCTTTCGATTGAACTTCCGCCGGAGGTGACGTCCGCACTCGACGCACTCGAGTCGGCCGTGGCGGCCGTGGACATGCTGAACTTGCAGGCGTGCGCTCCCGCCGTGCGCCTGCAGGTGTTGCAGCGGATGGAAACCTCCCGACGCCGCCAGATCGCCCTCAGCCACGATGTGATCGGCGGGCTTGCCGGCGAGGACGCCGCCGACGTCGGCGGCCTGCCCTACCAGGTGATCGCCGATTGGCTACGCATCAGCTACAGCGAAGCGCGCAGCCGCATCCGCGACGCCGCCCAACTGTCCCCGCGGCTCACCTTGACCGGGGAGCAATTGCCGCCCGAGCTGCCCGCTACAGCAGCGGCGTGGCGCGAGGGCTTGTTGGATGCCGAACACCTGCGGGTACTGCAGACCTTCCTGCGCGACCTGCCCCGCGACATCCCGCCCGACGTCGTCGAGGGTGCTGAAGGGATGCTGGCCCAAAAGGCCGCCGAGCTGCGCCCCGACCAGCTGCGCAAGGCCGCCGACCGCACCGCGCTGCTGATCAACCCCGACGGCAAGTTCTCCGACACGGACCGCGCCCGGCAGCGCGGCTTCACCTTCAAACCCCAACGCGCTGACGGCATGAGCGAAGCCAGGCTGATTGCCACCCCCGAACTACGCGCCCACCTCGAGGCCTGGTTCGCCAAATTCGCCGCACCAGGCATGTGCAACCCCGCTGACGACCAATCCTGCCCGACTGATCAGCCCGACGAGGACGCCGCTCAACGCGACTCCCGCAGCCCTGGCCAGCGTAACCACGACGCCCTGAATGCCCTGGCCCGCCGCCAATTGGGCGACCCCGCCCTTGGCCGGCACAACGGCCTGCCCGTCACCGTCGTCGTCTCCACCACCCTGCAGGAACTGCGCGACGGAGCCGGGCGCGCCGTCACCGGAGGTGGCACCCTGCTACCGATGGCCGACCTGATCCGCATGGCCTCCAACGCCTACCACTACCTCGCAATCTTCGACGATCACACCCAGCGCCCCCTCTACCTCGGCCGCGCTCGGCGCATCGCCACCGCCGACCAACGCCTGCTCCTGCACGCTCAATACCGCGGCTGCACCCACCCCGGCTGCGACGCCCCCGGCTACTGGGCCGAAGTTCACCACATCACACCCTGGGCCATTGGCGGCGCCACCGATGCCGACAAACTCACCCTCGCCTGCACACCGCACCACCAACTGCTCGACCAAGGTTGGCGGACCCGCCGCCTCGCTAACGGCCAAACCGAATGGATCCCACCACCAGAACACGACCGTGGACAACCGCGAACCAACACCTACCACCACACCGAACGACTACTCAGGGACGACGGAGACGGCGATGACGACGCGGCGTAGCGATCCCGGGCCGGTACTCACTAACGTGAGTCCGATGACTGACCAGCACCGCACGCTCGTGTTGATGCGGCACGCAAAATCGGCGTACCCGGACGACGTCGCCGACCACGACCGGCCGCTGGCGTCGCGGGGTGTGCGGGAATCCGGACTGGCCGGGAACTGGCTGCGTGAAAATGTGCCGGCTATCGACGGCGTGCTGTGCTCGACGGCCACGCGCGCACGGGAGACGTTGGCCGGCACGGGCATTGACGCGCCGGTGCGCTATGTCGAGCGGCTCTACGGCGCTGCTCCAGGCACGGTGATCGAGGAGATCAACGGGGTCGCGGACGACGTCGAGACGCTGCTCGTCGTGGGCCACGAGCCGACGACGTCGTCGGTCGCGATCATTCTGGCCGGCGCCGACGGCACCGACCCCGGTGCCGTCGAACGCATTTCGGCGAAATTTCCGACCTCGGCGGTCGCGGTGCTACGAGTGGCGGGCCGCTGGGACCAGGTTGGCCCCGGCGGCGCCGCTCTCGTCAGCTTCCACGTACCGCGGTGAATACCTGCGAGTTAGACGTGCGAATTCCAGTGGTGGCCATCGGCGTCCGTGACACACACGGTCGCGCAGTACTGCATGACCGACGGTCCGGTGCCGCTGGTGTTCGGCTTCCACTGCCAGCTGGTCTCGACGTTGTGTGCGGCGCGAGCCTCGTCGCGTGCGGCGACACTGCAGCGCAGCGTCCGCTCGGGAACGTCGCAGGTCTCGAGCAGCACCTCGCTGTCCGACAGGCCGAGCGGGTTGCGGATCAGTCGCACACCGAACCGCTCGGTCTTGCCCGCGGCGTGCAGCCGGTCGGCGATGCCGGCGAGCACGGCCTCATCGTCGGCGTTCAGCGACGCCGTCGGACCGAAGTCGGTGGGTTCCGCGAACTCCATGCCGACAACGCCCACGCCGTCCACGACCGACTCGAAGCACATCGACGTCGCGTTCAGGCCGTGCGCGGTCCGCCCGACGAGCGTGGTTTGGGTTCCGTGCGGCTCTGCGGTGAGGCTTTCTACGAAGACCTCGCCCGTCGTCGGCTCGAAGTGCTTGTGCAGCAGCCAAATCGAGAAACGCTCCCAGGCGTCGGTGGAGACCAGGTACTGGCCCAGCTCGTCGAGGCAGGCGCGGTCGGCCTCGTCCAACACGGCGACGTCGGTGGTGTCCATATCGCGTAACGCCGCGTAGTCCTCGACGTTGTGGTCCCGAATTGTCAACACTGCTGATCTCCTTCCAGAGAATCCACGTAAGGGGTCGTGTGGCGGGAACGGTAGCACTGCTAAGCGCTCGGTGCGCGGCAATGCGGAATTGGCAATGAAGAAGAAACACGCCGACTCGGATACGAAATAGGTTGGCGCTAAGCGCCATTGTTTTCGTCTGCAATATTCGCCATTGCATTCGTCGGCAATGACGCCCTTGGAAAACTACGACCGCTAGGAGTTGGTGGCCAGTGTCAGTTCCATGAGCTTGAGGGCCTGCCCACAGGCGTCGATGCCGGGGGCCTGCGGGTTGACCCACCACCCGACCACGCCGGCCGCGTCGCTGGCCACTCCGCACGCGCCGTTGGCGTCGTCGGTGCGCATGACGATCGAATTCACGCCCTGGATGGTCCGCGTCTCGATCTTGTATTTCAGGCCCTCGGCGACCTTGCGTTCGTTGCTCAGGCTGCCCTGCTCGAACCAGAACCGGGTGATGTCGATCAGCCCGGCCGGATTGGCCGCCTGCCACCGGCAGATCGCCCCGACGAAGGTGCTCTGGATGTCCAGCGGATCGGCGCCCACGGTCTTGGCCAGGATGTCGTTGCCCAGCACTTCGCATTCCTTCAGCAGGTTCGGATACTGCTGTTCGGACTTGTTGTTGCGTGGGGTGCCGGCCCCGCCGGCCTTGACGGGGTTACCCGCCACCGACCGCGAACACCCCGTCAGCACGACTAGCGCGGTGACCAACACCGCGATGCAGGCAACAACCCATCGTCTGGCCCGGCCCGTCATTTGGAGTTCGCAATCGACTGCCGGGTCAGTTCTTTGGCGATATCGCACGGCGGCGGGAAGGGCTTTTGGTTAAAACTGATCGACCATTCGATGAAGTCGTCCTGGAACTGAATCCCGACTTCGCACAACGAGTCACCGAGGTTCGGCTCATTGCCCACCGCGATGAAACCGCCGTGGCCGTTGATATTGATGTCCTCGACGCTGGCGCGCGACAGCTCCTCGGTCTTGCGTTCGCGTCCGATCGGGCTGCCGCGGTACCACGAAAACGAAAAGTGCGGGCCACTGATCCCGCCGCCGGCCAGCCATTGGCAGCCCACCGAATTCTTCGCGGTGTTGACCAGCCCGGAGATCTTGGTCTGCTCGATCACCGTCTGATCGGTGACGCCCCCGCACAGCGGGAAGAAAGGTCCGTGATGACCCTCGGATCCGCCCGGACCCGCAGACGACGGACCCCCCGACTTGTTGTCGTCGCCGCCGGAGCATCCCGCGATCGTCGGGATCAGGATCGCCATGGCCGACGCCGCCGCGGCCAGTGCCGTCACGTTACGCCGCACCGCTGCCTCTTCTGGTGGGTCTGCTGCAGGTCACACGATGCACTGTAGCGGCACCCCAGGAGGTCAACCACCGACACGCCACCTGAGCAGGCATTTCGTCGAGTGTGCGACAGTTACCCAATGCTCCTGGCACTGCTGCGCCAGTACATCCGGCCCTACCGCCGGCTCGTCGCGGCGCTGATGGCGCTGCAGCTGATCAGCACGCTGGCGACCCTGTACCTCCCGACGGTCAACGCCGCGATCATCGACGACGGCGTCGCCAAGGGCGACACCGCCACCATCGTCCGGCTCGGCGGGCTGATGCTGGCGGTCACCGGCCTGCAGGTGATCTGCTCGGTCGGGGCGATCTACTTCGGATCACGGACCGGGATGGGGTTCGGCCGCGACCTGCGCTCGGCGATGTTTCACCATGTCACCACCTTCTCCGAACGCGAGACGGCCCGGTTCGGCGCGCCGACGCTGCTCACCCGCACCACCAACGACGTCCGGCAGATCCAGTTCCTGGTCCAGATCACCTGCATCGTGCTGGTCACCGCGCCGATCATGTCGATCGGCGGAATCCTCATGGCCATCCACCAAGACGCCGGACTGTCCTGGCTGCTGCTGGTCAGCGTGCCCATCCTGGCCGTCGCCAACTTCTGGATCATCTCGCGCATGCTGCCGATGTTCCGGGCCATGCAGAGCCTGATCGACAGCATCAATCGGGTTATCCGCGACCAGCTTTCCGGCGTCAGGGTGGTCCGCGCCTTTGCCCGCGAAGACTTCGAGCGCGACAAGTTCGCACGCGCCAACGTCGCGCTGTCAGACACCTCGATCCGCGCAGGCAACTGGCAGGCGCTGACGCTGCCCGTCACTACGCTGACCATCAACGTCTCCAGCGTCGCCCTGGTCTGGTTCGGCGGCCTCCGCATCAACAGCGGCCAGATGCAGGTCGGTTCGCTGCTCGCCTTCCTGGCGTACTTCACCCAGATCCTGATGGCGGTCATGATGGCGACGATGACGCTGGCGGTGCTGCCGCGGGCATCCGTCTGCGCCCAGCGGATCAGCGAGGTGCTGTCCACCCGCACCGCCGTCGACAACCCGCAGCACCCCACCACCCCGAACCCGGTAGACCGGGGCACGGTGCGGCTGGACGGCGCCACCTTCAGCTACCCCGGCGCCGATCGCCCCGTGCTGCAAGACATCTCGCTGACCGCGCGGCCCGGCACCAGCACCGCGATCGTGGGCAGCACGGGCTCGGGCAAGTCGACGCTGGTCTCGCTGATCTGCCGGTTTTACGACGTCACCGACGGCGCCGTGCTGGTCGACGGGGTGGACGTGCGGGAGTACGACCTGCGGCGGCTCTGGTCGGGCATCGGCCTGGTGCCCCAGCGCGGCTACCTGTTCTCCGGCACCCTGGCCGACAACCTTCGCTACGGAAAATCCGACGCCACCGACGACGAGATGTGGGAGGCGCTGCGGGTCGCCGCGGCCGACGGGTTCGTGCGGTCCAATCCCGACGGGCTGCAGATGCGCGTCGCGCAGGGCGGCATCAACTTCTCCGGCGGGCAGCGGCAGCGCCTGGCCATCGCCCGGGCCGTGATCCACCGCCCCGCCCTCTACCTGTTCGACGACGCGTTCTCCGCGCTGGACGTGCACACCGAGGCGCGGGTCCGCGCGGCGCTGCAAGAGGTGGCCGCCGATGCCACGATCATCGTTGTGACACAGCGCATTTCGACCGCGTCGGCGGCCGACCAGGTGATCGTTATCGACAATGGCAGGCTGGTCGGCGCGGGCACGCACGAGTCGCTGCTGGCGGACTGCCCCACCTACGCGGAATTCGCGGACTCGCAGTCGGTGACCTCAGAGGCGGCCCGATGAGCGCGCCCACCGAGACGCCGCTGCGCGGCGGGGCCCCGGCGCCGACCGGCAATTCGCGCAACTTCACCGGATCGGTGCTGCGCCTGCTCAGACGGCTGGGGCCGCAGCGGAGACTGGTCGCGGCGGTGATCCTGCTGGGAATCACCGGGACCGCGATCGGCGTGGTGGTGCCGCGGATCCTGGGCCACGCGACCGACCTGCTGTTCAACGGCGTCATCGGCCGCGGACTGCCCGCCGGAATCACCAAGGCGCAGGCCGTCGCCGCCGCCCGGCAGCGCGGCGACAACGCCTTCGCCAGCCTGCTGTCCGGGATGAACGTGGTGCCGGGCCGGGGCGTGGACTTCGGTGCGGTGGGCCGCACGCTGGGACTCGCGCTGGCCCTGTATCTGGTGGCCGCGCTGCTGCTTTGGGCCCAGGCCCGGCTGCTCAACGTGACGTTGCAGCGCACCATGGTGGCGCTGCGCTCCGACATCGAGGACAAGGTGCACCGGCTGCCGCTGGCCTTCTTCGACGCCCGACAGCGCGGCGAGCTGCTGAGCCGGGTCACCAACGACGTCGACAACCTGCAGACGTCGTTGTCGATCACTGTCAGCCAACTGCTGACCCTGCTGCTGACGGTGGTGGCGGTACTGGCGATGATGCTGTCGATCTCGCCGCTGCTGACCGTGATCACGCTGCTGGCCGTGCCGGTGTCGCTGCTGGCCACGCGCGCCATCGCCCGGCGCTCCAAGCGGCAGTTCGTGGCGCAATGGACCCGGACCGGCCGCCTCAACGCCCACATCGAGGAGACCTACAGCGGATTCACGTTGGTCAAGACGTTCGGCCACCAGGCGGCGGCGCAGGAACGGTTCCGCGAGCTGAACGACGACCTCTATCAGGCCAGCTTCGGCGCGCAGTTCGTCTCCGGCCTGGTGTCGCCGGCGACGACGTTCGTCGGCAACCTCGGCTACGTCGCGGTGGCCGTCGTGGGTGGGCTGCAGATCGCCGCCGGTCAGATCACGCTCGGCAGCATCCAGGCGTTCATTCAATATGTCCGGCAGTTCAACGCACCGGTCAACCAGGTGGCCGGGATGTACAACACCCTGCAGTCCGGGGTGGCCAGCGCCGAGCGGGTCTTCGACCTGCTCGACGAGCCGGAGGAATGGCAGGCGAGCCCAACGGCCGGGTCGCGCAATGGCCAGGCGCCGGCCGGTCGCGTCGAGTTCGACCACGTCAGCTTTTCCTACGTCGCCGGCACTCCGGTGATCGAGGACCTGTCGCTGGTGGCCGAGCCGGGCAGCACCGTCGCGATCGTCGGGCGGACGGGAGCGGGCAAGACCACGCTGGTGAACCTGCTGATGCGGTTCTACGACGTGGATTCCGGCCGCATCCTGGTCGACGGGGTCGACATCACCACGCTGAACAGGCAAACGTTGCGCTCGCGGATCGGCATGGTGCTGCAGGACACCTGGCTGTTCGACGGCACGATCGCCGAGAACATCGCCTACGGCCGGCCCGACGCCGGCGAGCAGGAGATCATCGCGGCCGCCGAGGCCGCCTATGTCGGCCAGTTCGTCAGCAGGCTGCCCGCCGGATACCAGACCCGGGTGAGCAATGACGGCGGCAATGTCAGCGCCGGCGAGAAGCAGCTCATCACGATCGCGCGCGCGTTTCTGTCCCGCCCGCAGCTGCTGATCCTGGACGAGGCGACCAGCTCGGTCGACACCCGCACCGAGGCCCTGATCCAGCGCGCCATGTGCGAACTCCGGCGAGACCGCACGAGTTTCATTATCGCTCATCGTCTTTCGACGATCCGCGATGCCGACCGCATTGTGGTGCTGGAGGCCGGCCGGATCGTCGAACAGGGCAGTCACACCGAGCTGATCGCACGTCGCGGCGCGTACTGGGACATGACGCAGGCTTGAACCTGGCCCGACGGTCCTTCGGGAACCTCCTTGTTAAACGTGACATCGACCTCATAGGCTCTGTACTCGGCTGCCAACTCTGCTACACGGGTTTCCAGCGGCACGCAGTCGTGAGTCGACCGAAGGGGATTTTGATGAAGTTTCCGCATCGGGCCGTTGTTGCCGTCATGGCCGCAGCTCTCGCCGTGATCCTCGCGCTCAGCGGGTGTTCCAGCTCGAAAAACGGCGGCGGCGGCTCGTCACCGTCCGGGGGCAACGTCGACGCGGCGAACGTCGTCAAGCAGGCCGCCGAGGCGATGCGCCAGGTCACCAGCCTGCACCTCAACGTCGCGGTCGAAGGCGAGGTGCCCAACCTGTCGCTCACCAAGCTCGACGGCGACGTCGCCCGCTCGCCGCAGAAGGTCGCCAGCGGCAGCGCGACGCTGACGGTCGGTTCCAAGCCGGTCGACTCGAAGTTCGTCTTCGTCGACGGCGCCCTCTACTCCGACGTCGCCGATCCCGGCGGCAAGTACACCGACTACGGCGATGGCGTGTCGATCTATGACGTGGGGACGCTGCTGGACCCCGACAAGGGCCTGGCCAACATCCTGGCCAACCTGAAGAACCCGAAGGTCTCCGGATCCGAACAGGTCAACGGCATCGCGACCACCAAGATCACCGGCACGTCGACGTCGAGCGACGTCGCCAGGCTGGCGGGCCGCCGCCTCGGCCCGGAGAACGTCACGACGACACCCACCACCGTCTGGATCGCGTCGGACGGGTCCAACCACCTCGTCAAGCTGCAGATCGTCCCCGTCGAGAACTCCACGGTCACGTTGACGATGTCCGATTGGGGCAAGCAGGTCACCGCCACCAAGCCGCCGGTCTAACCGTCACCGAGACGACGACGTGACAACGACCATGGACGCCAAACCGCTTACAACTCACCGGACCGTCGGCCTGGGAAAGGAACCATCATGCAATTGAGCGCTGTTCAGCGACGAGCTGCGGTCGTGCTCGGCAGCATGGCAACGGTGACCGCGATGTCCGCGGCGCTGGCCCCGACGGCGGGCGCCGACGGACAGGTCGGGGCGATCGCCATCTCCGACAAACACAAGGTGTACGGCAGGACATTGCACGCGTCCACGGTCGCGGCGGCCAAGAGCGGCGCGATGAGCGCATGCGGCTACTCGGACTGCGTGGTCCTGGTGACCTTCAGCGCCTGCGGTGCCGTCGCCGAGAACGCCGTCAAGTACGCCGGCGGCACCGGTCCGACGCTGACCGCCGCGCAGCTCGACGCCGTCAAGAACCTCGGTGGCGGGTCGGGCACCATCGACGCCTGGGGCTGCAACTAGGTCCCAAATACGCCCGCGAGCCGGCTCCTGGCTCGCGGGCAAAGCCGCTGTGACCCAGCGCATCATGTGAGATGACGCTGGGCGCGCGGCTGTGCTCTTCTAGGCCCTTCTAGCGGTGCGAGGTCTCTTCAAGGATTCGTCAAGATAACGGAGAGGTCACCATCGGAACCTTTTCTCAACAAGCCACTCCGCCGGAGTGCGGAACGAGAAAAGGACCCTCCGATGAAGTTCACCAAGATCCTCAAGACCGCGACATTCGCCGTCGCGGCCGCGGCCGTCTCGCTGGGGCTGGCCACCGGCACCGCCGAGGCCGCCAACGGCACCATGTACGGCGACCCCGCCGCCGCCGCCAAGTGGTGGAGCCACCAGCACTACGACGACTGCGCCATCATGTCCAGCGCCGACGTGGTGGGGCAGATGACCGGCAAGAAGCCCTCGGAGCACGCCGCCATCAAGAAGGCCCAGGAGACCCCGAGCATCCTGCACTCCGGTTCGATCTACATCAAGCCGGTCAAGGGCGACGGCACCACCGGCATGGGCACCATGCTCCCCGACCTGCCCGAGCTGCTCAAGCAATACGGCGTCAAGGCTGTCTACAGCGACAAGAACAATGCCGCCAAGACCCACGTCCCCACCGGCATCGAGGGCCTCGAGCAGCTGCTGAGCACCAACCACAAGCTGATCGTGGCGCTCAACGCCGAAATGATCTGGCACCAGCCGATCGAGAACAAGGACCGCAACGGCAACCCGCGCCCCGACCACGCCGTCGTGGTGACCGGAATCGACACCGCCAACAACGTCGTGCACCTCAACGACAGCGGCATCAAGACCGGCAAGGACGAGCAGATTCCGCTCAAGCTGTTCATGCAGGCTTGGGAGACCGGCGGCGAAATGGTCGTCACCACCGCGTGATTTGGGCCTCCTGACGGCGGGCAGCCCGCGGTGCACACGCACCGGACCGGCTGCCCGCCGTTGCGTGTTGCGATGTGCACCATATTAATTCGCATCGAAGCCCAATGATCGCGTTGGTAGCGCGAGTATTTCAGCCCACCGCCGGCCGGCCCGGATTCGGATGAACCCGGAAATGCGGAGTGCGCCATTGTTTCCGAATCGGCGGGATTGGTATCACAATGACACCTAATGCGACACTGATGCCAACCCGGCAGCTGATGCCGCAGAACACCCGGAAGGGCTGGTAAGCGATGGTGGACATACGTCTCGAATTCGGTCTGCTCGGACCGTTGGAGATGAGTGTTGACGGCGAGCTGGTGCCGCTCGGTACGCCCAAGCAGCGGGCCGTGCTGGCGATGCTGCTGATGAACCGCAACAGCCCGGTCGGCGTGGAGAGGCTCATCACGGCGGTCTGGGAGGGCTGGCCGCCGTCCGGGGCGAGGGCCAGCATTCACTCCTACGTGTCCAACTTGCGCAAGCTGCTCAGCGGCGTCGGGATCGACCCGAAGGGCGTGCTGGCCGCGGCGCCGCCCGGTTACCGGCTCAGCATCCCCGAGAACACCTGTGACCTGGGGAGGTTCATCAACGAGAAGAACGCGGGCGTGCACGCCGCGGCGTCGGGCCGGTTCGAACAGGCCAGCCGGCACCTGTCGGACGCGTTGGCGGAATGGCGCGGACCGGTGCTCGAGGACCTGCGCGACTTTCAGTTCGTCGACACGTTCGCGACCGCCCTCGTGGAGGACAAGATCGTCGCCCACACCGCGAAGGCGGAAGCCGAAATCGCTTGCGGACGCGCCTCCCACGTGATCACCGAGCTCGAGGCCCTCACCACCGAACACCCCTACCGCGAGCCGCTGTGGGCCCAGCTGATCACCGCCTACTACCTGACCGACCGCCAGTCCGACGCGCTGTCCGCCTATCGCCGGGTGAAGACCATGCTGGCCGACGACCTCGGCATCGACCCGGGCCAGACTCTGCGTGATCTAAACGACAAGGTGCTGCGCCAGGAACCGCTGGACGCCAAGAAGACCGCGAAGACCACCGCGGTGGGCAGCATCACGGTGCTCGACCAGCGCACCAGCGTGTCGGGCCAGAAGGTGACCGCCTACCTGTGCGCGGCCTCGGGTGAACGGTATGCGCTGCAGTCGGCGGCGACGCGAATCGGCCGGCTGCACGACAACGACATCGTCCTCGAAAGCGCCAACGTCAGCCGCCACCACGCCGTCATCGTGGACACCGGCACGAACTACATCATCAACGACCTGCGCTCCTCCAACGGCGTGCACGTGCAGTACCAGCGGATCCGCGCCGCCGCCACGCTGAGCGACGGGGACCATATCCGCATCTGCGACCACGAATTCACCTTCCGCGTCGCCGCCGAGACCACGGCGGAGGCAACCATCGGCTTCTCGGCGGTCGACTGAGCCGTCAAGGGGCTACGGTTCCGAAAGACGGTTGATATTGTCGGCGGCGTTTCGGCGTTGGGTTGGAGGTCAGCGATGGGCGACACGCAGGGCTCTCGGGTGGGGTCGATGTTCGGGCCCTACCACCTCAAACGGCTGCTAGGCCGCGGCGGGATGGGTGAGGTCTACGAGGCCGAGCACACCGTCAAGGAGTGGACCGTCGCGGTCAAGGTGATGACCGCCGAGTTCAGCAAGGACCCGGTGTTCCGGGAGCGGATGAAGCGCGAGGCGCGCATCGCCGGCCGCCTGCAGGAGCCGCACGTCGTGCCCATCCACGACTACGGCGAGATCGACGGGCAGATGTACCTCGAGATGCGCCTAGTCGAGGGCACCGACCTGGACAGCGTGCTCAAGCGGTTCGGCCCGCTGACCGCGCCGCGCGCGGTGGCCATCATCAGCCAGATCGCCTCGGCGCTGGACGCCGCCCACGCGGCCGGGGTTATGCACCGCGACGTCAAGCCACCGAACATCCTGGTCACCAAGGACGATTTCGCGTACCTGGTGGACTTCGGCATCGCCAGCGCCACCACCGACGAGAAGCTGACCCAGCTGGGCACGGCGGTCGGCACCTGGAAATACATGGCGCCCGAACGCTTTTCGAACGACGAGGTGACCTACCGCGCCGACATCTACGCGTTGGCCTGCGTGCTGTATGAATGCCTGACCGGGGAAACGCCGTACCGCTCCGACAGCGCGAGCATGCTGGTCACTGCCCACCTGATGGAGCCGATCCCGCAGGCCAGCGCCAAGCGGGCCGGGATCCCCCGGGGCCTGGACGGGGTGATCGCGCGCGGCATGGCCAAGAATCCCGACGACCGGTTTTCCAGCGCCGGCGACCTGGCGCTGGCGGCGCACGAGGCGCTCAGCAACCCGGATCAGGACCGCGCCGCGAACATCGTGCGCCGCAGCCAGGAGGCCACCCGGCTGGGGGCCCCAATTCCGCCGCCCCACCAACCGCCCAACCAGCCGCACAGCCGCCCACCGCAGCCGGGCCACCCGCCTCAGTACACCGGGCCGGTGTCGTCGGGGCCCGTTCCCGTGGCGCCCCAACCCACGGCAGCGCCGCAGTACTTCGGAAACGCCACCGGCGGCTGGGGCGGGCAGGCGCCCCCACCGCAGACCGGGACGTCGTGGACCCAGGCCCAGCCGACGCCCGCGAAACGCAGCCCGGCGCTCCTCATCGCGGGCGCCGCGGCCGCGGTGCTGGTCCTTGCGGCGGCGGCCATCGGCATCTACGTGGCCACGAAGTCTGACGACCACCCGCAGGCGGACCAAACCACCACGACCACGTCGACCACCTCGAGCACCTCGAGCACGACGACGACGTCCGTCGCCGGGAACGATCCGCAGAGCAAGCTGCAGAGCCTGCTGCCCAAGGGCTACCCCGCGGGCACCTGCACCTCGACCACCCCGTCGACCAACAGCATCTGGGTGGACACCATCGCCATGGTCAAATGCGGCCAGAACTCGGGCCAGGGCGGCCCGGTCAAGGCCATCTACGGGCTCTTCCCCGACATCGCCACCTTGAAAAAGGCGTTCACCGCCGACATCGGCGCCGCCAACGTCCAGCTGGTCAACTGCCCCGGGCAGGGGCCCTCGCCGGATACCTGGCACTACAAGAACACCCCGAACGCGACGTCCGGACAGATCGCCTGCGCCACGTTCAAGGACCAGCCCAACGTGGTCTGGTCCAACGAGGGCAAGCTGATGCTGGCCGACGTCTTCGGCAGCCCGGTTACGCTCGAGGAGCTGCACTCCTGGTGGGGCAAAAACGCCTGACCTGCGCGCGCCCGCGGAAGGCCCGCGCACTACGTCGCCCGCCCCATTAGCGTGGTGACGGTATCCTCGGCGGGGTCTCGGGGCGGGGTTGGAGGGGTCGACGATGAGCGACGCGAACGATTCGCGCGCGGGTTCGATGTTTGGCCCCTACCACCTCAAGCGCGTGCTGGGCCGGGGCGCCATGGGCGAGGTCTACGAGGCCGAGCACGTCGGCAAAGGGTGGACCGTGGCGGTCAAGCTGATGTCGGAAGCCCTCAGCAACGACCCGGTCTTCCGCGAGCGGATGAAGCGCGAAGCCCGGCACACCGGCCGTTTGCAGGAACCCCACGTCGTGCCGATCCACGACTACGGCGAGATCGAGGGGCAGCTATTCCTGGAGATGCGCCTGATCGAGGGCATCGACCTGGACAGGCTGCTGAAGGAGTCGGGCCCGCTGGCCCCGCCGCGGGCGGTCGCGATCATCACGCAGATCGCGTCGGCCCTCGACGCCGCGCACGCCGCCGGCGTCATGCACCGCGACGTCAAGCCGCAGAACATCCTGGTCACCCGCCAGGACTTCGCGTACCTGGTCGACTTCGGGATCGCCAGTGCCACCACCGACGAGAAGATCACCCAGGTCGGCACGGCGGTAGGCACGTGGAAATACATGGCGCCCGAGCGGTTCTCCACCGGCGAGGTGGACCATCGAGCCGACATCTACGCGCTGGCCTGCGTGCTGTACGAGTGCCTCACCGGGGCCCCGCCCTACCCCTCGAACAGCGCCGGGGTGCTGATCACCTCGCACATGATGGACCCCATCCCGCAGCCCAGTGTCCAGCGCACGGGTGTTCCGCGGTCCCTCGACTCGGTGATCGCGCGCGGGATGGCCAAGCGGCCCGACGAGCGCTACAGCACGGCCGGCGAGCTGGCCCGCGCCGCCCACCAGGCGCTCACCGACCCGGACCAGGACCGCGCCCAGGACATCCTGCGGCGCAGCAACGAAGCCACCACCCCGCACAAAACCGTGTCGCTGCGGGCCGCCGGGCCGCAACCGGTCGCGCCGCCCCCGCCGGTCCGCCCGCCGGCCGGTTATGTCGCCCCGACGAACACGCGGCGGACGCCGCCGCCGGTGCCGGTCCGTCCGCCCGCCTGGACTCCCGCCAGCGGTCCGCAGCCCATGCCGCGCCCGCCGGGTCCCCCGCCCGGCGTTCCGCAGCACTTCGCCGGGCCCACGCCGTGGAGTCAGCCGCCGCCGGCGCCGCCGCCGCGGCCGCCGTCGAGCAGGGGTCGCAACCCGTGGCCCATCGTCGTCGGAGTTGCCGTCCTGGTGGTGCTGCTCGTCGTCGGCGCCGTCCTCGTCAGGGCGGTGACACGCGAACCTGAGGAGAACCACCCCACGGAAACCGTCGGCCCGACGGCCGGGTCGACCACCAGCGAGACCACCACGGCCGCCACCAGCGCGCCGACCACCGTCACCAAGTCGGCGGAATTGCAGCGGCTGCTCGGGGCGCTCCCGGCGGGCTACCCCAGCGGCACCTGCACGCAGGACAGCAAGACGATGCCGGGAGCCGTGGTGTCGGTGAAGTGCGGAGCCAACACCGACGCCGGCGGCCCCACGGTCGCCGCGTACGGGCTGTTTGCGAACTCCGCGGCGGTGCAGGACGCTTTCAACAACTTCACCAAGACGTTCAGCATGCAGACCTGCCCGGGTGGCGGGGTATCGCCGGGGCGGTGGTGGCACGGCAACGACCCGAACACCATCCTCGGCATGGTCGCCTGCGGAATCTATAAGGACACTGAACCCCAGATCATGTGGAGCAATCAGAAAACGATGGTGTTCGGCCTGGTCGGGGGAAGCTTCAGGGTCCCAACCTCGATCAGATATACAAGTGGTGGGCTTCGCACTCCTGAGGCACTCCTGAGGCACTCCTGAGTACCGGAGGCTAGGCATGGACGACAAGACCGACACGGTCACCGCAGACCCCTCTGAGCTGGAGCTGCGGGCCTGCGGGCGCACGTGGCGGGCAACCCCCGGCCGGGTCTGGACGATAGGCCGCGCGAATGAAGCCGACGTCCGCCTGGAAAACCCCCGGGTGTCGCGGGATCACGCCGTGTTGCAGCCCACGCCGGACGGCTGGGTCCTGGTCAACCACAGCAACAACGGCATGTTCGTCAACGGGCAGCGGCTGCAGCGGCTGAGCATCCGCGGGCCCATTACCGTGATGCTGGGTTCGGTGTCCTCCGGTGAGGTGGTGGAACTGCACCCGGTCGCCCCGCCGCAGGCGCCCCGCGGCGAGGTCACCGTCGTCACCGCACCGCCCACGACGGCCCCGATCGCGCAGACCCCGCCGCCCCCACCGCCCAAGCCACAGGCGCCGCAGGTCCCGGGGCCGCCGCACCCACCGCAGGCGCCGCGCCCGCCCGCGCCGGAGCCGCCGCGCGCCGAGCGCACGACGACGATCATGAATCTCCCCCCCACCCTCCCGCCCACCCCCGCGCTGTCGCCGCCGGAGCCGCCGCGATCCGAGCGCGAGACGTCGATCGTTTCCATGCCGCTCAACGCGTTACCGCCCCAGCCCCCGCCCGCGCCTCCGCCGTCACGGCCCCGGACCGATACGGGCACGCTCACCCGGCCGCCGACCGCGGTGCACAAGATCGACCAGCTGGTCGTCACGATCGGCCGCGCGGCGGAAAACAACGTGGTGCTCGACGACCTGTTGGTGTCCCGCAGCCACGCCATCCTGCGCCGGGCCGGCGACCAGTGGGAGCTCGTCGACAACAACAGCGCCAACGGCACCTACGTCAACGGCAACCGGATCAGCCGCGCGTTCATCGGGCCCGACGACATCGTCGGCATCGGCCACCAGCTGCTGCACCTGGCCGGCGGGCGCCTGGTGGAATACGTCGACACCGGCGACGTGTCCTACGAGGCCTCGAACCTGCGGGTGGTCACCGACAAGGGCAAGGTGTTGTTGTCCGACGTCAGCTTCGCGCTGCCGGAACGCTGCTTCATGGCGGTGGTCGGGCCCAGCGGCGCCGGCAAGTCGACATTGCTGAGCGCGCTGACCGGCTTCCGCCCGGCCAGCAGCGGCGATGTGCACTACGACGACCGCAGCCTCTACGAGAACTACGCGGAGCTGCGGCACCGCATCGGGTTCGTGCCCCAGGACGACATCCTGCACACCCCGCTGACGGTGCGTCGGGCCCTGAATTACGCTGCGCAGCTGCGCTTTCCGCAGGACGTCTCCGCCGAGGAGCGCAAGAAGCGCATCGACGAGGTGCTCTCCGAGCTCGGGCTGACGGCACACGCCAACCAGCGCATCGACAGCCTGTCCGGCGGTCAGCGCAAGCGCACCAGCGTCGCGCTGGAACTGCTGACCAAGCCGTCGCTGCTGTTCCTCGACGAACCCACGTCGGGCCTGGACCCCGGGTACGAGAAATCGGTCATGCAGACCCTGCGCGGGCTCGCCGACGACGGCCGGTCGGTGGTGGTCGTCACCCACAACATCGCGCAGCTCAACATGTGCGACCGGCTGCTCGTCCTGGCGCCCGGCGGCCGGCTGGCCTACTTCGGGCCGCCGAAACAGGCGCTGAGCTACTTCAACTGCAGCGACTTCGCCGACCTGTTCAACCTGCTCGAGCACGACACTGAAACCGACTGGACCGACCGGTTCAACACGTCGTCCCTCAAGCAGGCGCTGAGCGGCGGCCGCACCGCCAAGGCGTCGCCTCCCGGGGGGCAGCCGGCCAAGGCCGTCGCGCAGCAGAGCGCGTTCGCGCAGCTCACCACGCTATGTCGCCGATATCTGGCCGTCATCGCCGCCGATCGCCAGTATGTGTGGACCCTGCCGCTGGTGCCGGTGATCCTGAGCGTGCTGCTCGTTTTCGTTCCCGGAAAGTCCGGGCTGTCCGAGTCCGCGGCCGTCATGGCGAAGTCGAATCAGCCCACCCAGTTGCTGTTGCTGCTGATCATCGGCGGCGCCCTGATGGGGTGTTCCGCCTCGATCCGCGAAATCGTCAAGGAAAAGCCGATCTATCAGCGCGAACACGGGATCGGCCTGTCGGGCGGGGCCTACCTCGCCTCGAAGCTGGTGGTGCTCACCGCGATCACCACCGTGCAGGGGTTGATTCTCGGCATCCTCGGCGTGCTGATCCGGCCCGCTCCGGACCAGGCGCTGGCGCTGTACGTGCCCCGGTTGGAGATCGCGGCGGCCGTCGTTGCCGTCACCGTCGTCTCGATGATGATCGGCCTGCTCATTTCCGCGGTGATCGGCAACGCCGACCGGGGCATGCTGCTGCTGGTGCTCGTGGTCATGGCCGAGCTGGTGCTGTCCGGCGGGGTGTTCGGCGTGTACGGCCGAATCCCGTTGGAGCAATTGTCCTGGCTGTCGCCGTCGCGATGGGCCTACGCGATGGGTGCCGCCACCGTCAACGTCAACGACCTGCGCGAGAGTATGGCGGCCGAGACCGATCCGCTGTGGGACTCGACGACCAATAACTGGTTGTTCTCCGCCGGGGCGTGCGCCGTGCAGGCGGTCGTGCTGATCGTCCTGCTCGCCATCCAGATCAGGCGGCTCGACCCGCACCGCACCGCGGGCAAGTGACCCGCGCCGCCGTCAGATGTACTTCAGGACGAAGGGCACCCCGCTGACGGCCAGCTCGCCGCACGACAGCTGGACCCGCAGCATCCGGTAGCCGACGAGGTAGACCGCGTACGACCATGCGCGCTTGGCGCTGATCGGTGCCTGGAACGTGGTCTTCGCCATCTGCGCGCTGCCTCTCGGTCCGTGGGTCGCTTTCCCGACTGGGTTTCCATCCACATAGAGGGTCCGTCGCGGCGCTTGCCGCATTCTTGATGGATCCTTGAACGCTCGATTCGCACGGAAATGGCCCTGCTGGCTCCGTGGTGGTGACACTTGTCGCACCGCGAGGGCAAACTGGGCATTACTCCTTCGACATGCACCCATCAGCGACCTGGCCGCGTGTGAGGGGGTTGTTGATATTGTCGGCGGGGTTGCGGGGTTGATTTGGAGGGTCACCGATGAGCGACACGCAGGGCTCGCGGGTGGGGTCGATGTTCGGGCCCTACCACCTCAAACGACTTCTCGGCCGCGGCGGGATGGGTGAGGTCTACGAGGCCGAGCACACCGTCAAGGAGTGGACCGTCGCCGTCAAGGTGATGACCGCCGAGTTCAGCAAGGATGCGGTCTTTCGCGAGCGGATGAAGCGCGAGGCGCGCATCGCCGGCCGACTGCAGGAGCCGCACGTCGTGCCCATCCACGACTACGGCGAGATCGACGGGCAGATGTACCTCGAGATGCGCCTGGTCGAGGGCACCGACCTGGACAGCGTGCTCAAACGCTTCGGCCCGCTGACCCCGCCGCGCGCGGTGGCCATCATCAGCCAGATCGCCTCCGCGCTGGACGCCGCCCACGCCGCCGGGGTGATGCACCGCGACGTCAAGCCCCCCAACATCCTGGTCACCCGCGAAGACTTCGCCTATCTGGTGGACTTCGGCATCGCCAGCGCCACCACCGACGAGAAGCTGACCCAGCTGGGCACGGCGGTCGGCACCTGGAAATACATGGCGCCCGAACGCTTTTCCACCGACGAGGTGACCTACCGCGCCGACATCTACGCCTTGGCCTGCGTGCTCTACGAATGCCTGACCGGAGCCCCGCCGTACCGGTCGGACAGCGCGAGCATGCTGGTCACCGCCCACCTGATGGACCCCGTGCCGCAGGCCAGCGCCAAGCGGACCGGCATTCCCAAGGCGTTGGACGCGGTCATCGCGCGCGGCATGGCCAAGAAGCCCGAGGACCGCTACGCCAGCGCCGGCGACCTGGCCTTGGCCGCCCACGAGGCGCTCAGCCACCCCGACCAGGACCACGCCGACAACATCCTGCGGCGCAGCGAGGAAGCCACGCTGACCGGCCCGCCCGCGACGGTGGTGCCGACCGGCATGACCCCCCCACCGGGCGGGACGCCACCGCCCGGCATGCGTCCGCCGCCGCCCACGATGGCGGCGACGGGCATGACGACTCCCCCGACGGCGCACATGCCCCAGGCGCCGCGCCAGAGCTTCACCCCGCCGCCGACGCCGGTCCAGCCGCCGCAGTACCGCGGACCCGGCATCTCGGGGTCCGGGCCGCGGCCCACGGGCCAGCCGAGCTGGGGCCCCAGCAGCGGGCCCGTGCCCACCGCACACCCGCCCACGCCCAGCGGCCAATACCCACAAACCGGCTGGGGCGGCCAACCACCGGGCCCGGGTGCGCCCCCGCCGCAACAGCCCGGCGGCCCGCCTCCGTGGACCCAGGCCCAGCCGCCGGCGAAAAAGCGCAACCCCTGGCCGATTATCGCCGCCATTGCCGGGCTGCTGATCGTCATCGTCGGCGGGGTGGGCATCTGGCTGGTGACCAAACCCAAGCCCAAGCCGCCGCCCCCGCCGGTGGCGACCGATCGCCTGGCATCGCTGCCGCTGAGCGTCTCCGAAGTCAACTCGATCATGGGCGCCACGGGCATGACGGCCGGCACCCCCATGACCGACCTGGGCAAGTCGTCGGTGACGCTGTCCTCGCCGGAGTGCATCGGGGTGCTCTACGCCCTGCAGAAGGACGCGTACACCGGCAGCGGCTACACGGACGTGCAGGGACTGGTGATGTCGGAACCGGGCGACAGCTTCGACCACTGGGCGCACGAGGCGGTGGTGCGTTTCCCGACCGCCGAGAAGGCCAACGACTTCCTGCAGGCGTCCCAGACTAAGTGGAAGTCCTGCGCCGACAAGACGGTCACGGTCACCAACGCCAAGAAGACCGACACCGTTCGCTGGACGCTGACCAGCCTCGAGGGCCAGCCGCCACGGATATCGCTGTCGAAGACGCAGGAGGGCGCCAAGGGTTGGCAGTGCCAGCGGGTCCTCACCGTGGCCAACAACGTGGTCGTCGACGTGAACGCGTGCGCGTACAAACCCGCCAATCAGGCCGGCCAGATCGCCGACAAGATCCTCGCAAAGATCAACGAATAGCGGCCGGGCTCAGCCCTGCAGGTCGGGTCCCTCAGCACGCAGGTCGTCGACCGCCGACATAGCCGAGCGCAGCTTGGCCAGCCACTCCTCGGTGTGCTCGCCGACCAGCCTGACCGACCACGCGAGCGCGTCGGCCCGGGACCGAGCGACCCCGGCGTCGACCAGCGTGTCGAGCACCTGGCGTTCCGGTTGCTTCAAGCGGGTCATCACCGGCACGGCGATGTGCGTGAACAGGATCTGCTCGCCGGCGACTTCCACACCCCAGGACACCTTGCGGCCGTAACGACCCTGCGCCTCGTCGGCGATGTTCATCCGCTCCGCACGGGTCTCCTCGCGGAAGCGCGAGGCGCGGCCTTCTGCGCGATCGCCGCTCTCTTCCTGCTCGCCGGCCTCCGGCAGCTTGCCGACGACCGTGATCTCCTCGCGGTCGACGATCACCGTCGGGTCACCGTCGAACCAGCCTTCGGGCAGGCGCCCGGCGAACCATTCCGCCGCGCCGCTGGCGTCGGGTTGGGCGGCTTGCTGCCAGCCGCCGGAGCGCCCGTAGCGACGCCCGTGTGTGTGGTGGTGTTGTTTCATGATTACATGATTACACCGTTGCATTGATTACGGTATTGCGTTCACCACCGGCGAACGTAGGCGTCAGTCGTCGGCGGGTGTGCCGCCCCGCCGCGCCCGGAACAGCCGCATCTCGCCCTTGATGCCCTTGAGGTGGCGCGAGCCGGCGAAAGACCAATCGAATCCGGCGTCGTCGCCGACGGCTTCCCGCACCGAGTCCGCGACCAGCACCGTCCCCGGCCGCGCCACGCCGGTGACCCGGCTGGCCGCGTTGACCGGGCTGCCGAACCAGTCGCCGGCCCGGCTCACCGCCATGCCGGTGGCCGCTCCGGCCCGCAGCCGGGGAAAGTCGTCATCGGTGTCGACGACGTCGACGAGCTTGAGCATGGTGTCCAGCAGCGGCTCGGGTTCCGGGCAGACGAACATCACCGCGTCGCCGATGGACTTGACGAACCGCACTGGCGGCGCCGTCAGGTCCCGCGCCAGGCTGGCCAATCGGTCGGCCAGCTGTCCCAGCTCTTCGGCCGACATCGCCTCGCCGAGCTTCGTGAAGCCCACCAGGTCGGCGAACGCGATGCTGACCTCGCGCGCTCCCGGCAGCGGCTTGCCGGCCGCACGCTCACCGGCGTTGACCGCCTCGGTCTCCACCATGTGCCGCAGCTGCATGAACAACATCTCTTGAGTCATCGGACCGAGGATCGGCACGATCTCGCTCACCAACGACTTGGACGCCTTGGCGATCTGCAGTTCGGTGGCGCCCGGCCGCATGATGGCCGCCAGCGCGGCGTAGCGCATCGCTTCGGCGGCGTGGGACAACCCTTCGGCCAGCACGCGCACCACCAGCAGGATCTGCTCGGTCGGGACCCCGAGGTCGGCGAACCGCTGCGCATATGCGGCGGCTTCACCGTCGGCGCGCATGTGCACGACGGCGTCGGGGTCGTCCACCCTGGCCAGCCCGATCGCGCGCTGCACCCGCTGGAGCAGGTCCAGGTCGACTCCGTGGGTCTCGCTGATCTCCCGGGTGGACATGTACGTGCCGTCGTCGCCGATCAGGTGGCGGCTGGCCAGCAGCAGCGGCGGGTTGGTCGCGCGGATCTCGTCGGCGGTGATGTCCTGTTCCAGCAGCCACTGCACCAGCTCGGCGCGCTCGCTACGAGCGGCGCCCTCGAGCCCGGCGAGCAGGTCGTCGTCGACGTCGTCGGTCATGGGGTCAACGTATCTCGCCGGCCCGGGATCATGGTGGTGATGTCCGCCGAGTTGCTGCATGGATTCCCGCCGGTGATCGACGACCGCGCCCGGGTGCTGGTCCTGGGCTCGTTCCCCAGCGTCCAGTCGCTGGCGCTCGGGCAGTACTACGCCAACCCGCAAAACGCGTTCTGGCGCATCACCGCGCAGCTCTACGGCTTCGACCCGACGGCACCCTACGACACCCGGCTGGCCGCGCTGCGCTCCCACGGCGTCGCGCTGTGGGACGTGCTGCACTCCTGCCGCCGACGCGGCAGCGCGGACGCCGCGTTCGACCCGAAGAGCTTGGTGACCAACGACTTTGACGGGTTGTTCGCCCGCTATCCGGCCATCACGCGGGTGTACTTCAACGGCGCCAAGGCGGCGCAGCTGTGCGCCCGTCGGGTGCAGCTACCCCAGCGGATCCGCGCCGAGCGGCTGCCGTCGACCAGCCCGGCGCACGCCGTCAAACCGGGCGTGAAGCTCGACGCGTGGCGGGCGCTGTTATGAGACCGGCGGCCGCCGGTGGGCCCACGGCCGGGCCGCCTCGATCTGCGCGGACAGCGACAGCAGCGTCGCCTCGTCGTACGGGCGGCCGACCAGCTGGATGGCGATCGGCAGGCCGTCCTCGTCGAAGTCCCACGGCACCGCGGCGGCGGGCTGCCCGGTCAGGTTCCAGACCTGTTGGTACGGAACGCGTTGCCCCACCAACAGCAGCGTCGACACGGCGCCACGGCGCGCGTAGGCGCCGACGCGCGGCGGGCCGGCCGCGTTGCCAGGGGTGACGACGACGTCGACGTGGTCGAAGATCGACTGGATCCGGTTGCTCAGCGCGGCCTCGTGCGCCCGCACCGACTCCATCCGCCGGTCCGAGAAGTAGGAGCCCATCCGCGCGATTGCCCGGGTGCGCGGCTCCAACCGTTCGGGGTGGGCCTGCGCGTCGGCGTCGTCGCTGATGCCCCGCAGGTAACGAGGCAGGTAGTTGGCGTAGAGCTTTGCCGGGTATTCGGGGTCGCGGACGACGACGTCGTGCCCCAGCTCCCGCAGCAGCGCGCCGGCCTGCTCCACGGCGGCCAGGTGATCGCGCCCGACGCGGACCGGCATCGGCGTGGGCACCTTGGTGCTCAACGCGATTCGCAGCCGGCCGGGCTCACGCGTGGCCGCGGCGACGAACTCGCCCTCCGGACCGGGCACGCTCGAGGTGACGTCCAGGAACAGCGCCGCGTCGGCCACCGTGCGCGCAATCGGGCCGTTGACGCTCAGGCCGTACCACGCGTCGTCGTGCGGCTCCAGCGACACCCGGTCGCGCTGCGGCTTCAGGCCGTACACGCCGCACCAGCTTGCCGGGATGCGGATCGAGCCGCCGCCGTCGGAGCCCAGGGCCAGCGGCGCCAAGCCGGCGGCGACCGCGGCGGCACTGCCGCCACTGCTGCCGCCCGGCGTGCGCCGGGGGTTCCACGGGTTGCGGGTCGCCCCGAAGGTCAGCGACTCGGTGTAGGAAAACATCATCAGCTCGGGCACGTTCGTCTTGCCGATGATGACCGCGCCTGCCGCGCGCAGCCGCCGCACCACCTCCGCGTCGGAGTGCACCGCGGGCCGGTGCCCGCCGCCGCCGAAGGTCGTCACCTCGCCCGCGACGTCGACGTCGTCCTTGATCGCCATCGGCACGCCGAGCAGCGGCAGCCGCTCCCCGGCGTCCAGCCGGTCCTGCGCCAGGTAGGCCTCCTCGCGGGCGTCGTCGGCGAGCACCACGCGGTAGCAGCGGAGCTGGCTGTCCAGCGCGCTTATCCGCTCCAGGTAGACCTCGAGCAGCTCGGGCGCCGTGACGTCACCGTCGGCGAGCATCCGGGCTTGGGCGGCCGCGCCGGCAAAGGCGAGATCGCTAGGGTCCACTGCGGCAGCGTATCTCGCCCGTCGGGGAGGGCCCCGGCCCGGTCCAAGTACGGTGGGCGGCATGTCCTGTGTGTTCTGTGCGATCGTCGCCGGCGACGCCCCGGCCATCCGGATCTGGGAAGACGACGACTACCTGGCGATCCTCGACATCCGGCCGTTCACTCGCGGCCACACCCTGGTGATCCCGAAGAACCACACCGTCGACCTCACCGACACCCCGACTGAGACGTTGGCCGGGATGATCGCGGCCGGGCAGCGGATCGCCCGGGCGGCCCGCGCGACGGAACTGGCGGACGCGACCAACATCGGCATCAACGACGGCCGCGCCGCGTTCCAGACCGTGTTCCACATCCATTTGCACGTGCTGCCGCGGCGCAATGGCGACAAGCTGTCGGTGGCCAAGGGCATGCTGTTGCGCCGCGACCCGGACCGCGAGGACACCGCCCGGATCCTGCGGGACGCGCTGGCACGCATCTAGAAAGACGGTAAGACTGGGGCGATGAGCAATCTGAAACCGCTGGAACGCCTGCTGCTGCCGATGCTGCGGGTGCACGACACCGTGTACCAGAAGACCGACGGCTGGATCGGCCACGTGATCCCCGGAATGCCGAACAGCCTGCTGCTGCACAGCGTCGGCGCCAAGACAGGCAAACCGCGCACGTCAACGCTGACCTACGCGAAGGACGGTGACTCGTACCTGATCGTCGCGTCCAACGGCGGCGCGGACAAATACCCCGCCTGGTACCACAACCTGCGCAAACACCCCGAGGTCGAGATCAACGTCGGCCCGAAGCGCTTCGCGGCGACCGCACGCAAGATCACCCCCGACGACGCCGACTACGCCAGGCTCTGGGCGATCGTGAACAAGAACAACGGGAATCGCTACGACGGATACCAAAACCGCACGTCAAGGCCCATTCCGATCTTCGCGCTGACTCCCGCGTAACAGCAGCACCAGGTATCCAGCGGCACCGGCGCGCAGCGGTTTATTCTGCTAAGGGCGCGGTGAAGCCGGCGCTTGGAGCGGGGACCTGGAGCAGGAATGAAGCGCTGGACGGGAATGCCGTGCCCGTTCACCGGGCTGTCCATGGGCGTCAGTTGCGCGATCGCCGCCGGATACGTGCTGGCGGCGGCGGTGGTCGCGGCGTCCTGGGTGTGGGGTTGGCAGGGCGCGTACGCGACCCGTCCGCTTGACCAGCTCGTATCGGTGCTGTGCCTCATCGTCACGGCGGTATGCGCCGCCAGGGCCTCCCGCGCGGCGGCGGCCCGCCGCCGGATCGGCTGGGCGGCGATGGCGGTCGGCTTGCTGGGCTGGGCGATCGGCCAGGTGATCTGGGCGGTCTACGACGTGCGCTCCGACCTTGACCACGCCAATCACCCGGCGACCGCCGACATCGTCCTGATGCTGTATCCGGCCGGCGCCATCGCCTCGCTGGTGCTACTGCCCAGCCGAGGTAAGCGCCATCTGTGGCGGACGGTGCTGGACGGCATCATCGTGGCGAGTTCGCTGTTCATGGTCGCGTGGGTGTTCGTCATCTCCAAGCTGGTTCGCGAGGACAGCCAGTCGTGGCTCACGACGATGACGCACATCTTCATCGACGTCGTGGTGGTGACGTCGGGCATCCTTGTGCTTTCGCGGGATCGCCCCGGCGGGCGGCGCAGCATCAGCCTGTTGGCCGGCGGCATCACGACGATCGGCGTAGCCGACATCCTCATCGTGTTCCAGACCGGGATCGGCACCTTTCACACCGGCGACCTGGTGGACCTGACCCGGGTGGCCGGGCTGGGCATGATCACGCTGTCGGCGTTGTCCAGCGTCAACGAGACCCCGCCGTCGTCGGCGCCGGACGAGATCGTCTCCCGCGGGCGGCTGTGGCTGCCCTACCTGCCGCTACTGCTGGCCGCGGCCGTCGGGCTAGGGCACATGATCGGCCGGATGGAGCATGGACCGATGGTCCTGGCGCTCGGCATGCTGGTGGGGGCGGTGCTGGTCCGCCAGCTCGTCGTCCTCGTCGAAAACCAAGGACTGCTGTCCGAGGTGGCGCAGGAGGCCTTCCGGGACAGCCTGACCGGTCTGGCCAACCGCGCGCACTTCCTGCATCGATTGGACGAGGCCGTCCACCGCCGACAGCGGGACGACACCCCGATCGCGGTGTTGTGCCTGGACCTGGACAACTTCAAGTCCGTCAACGACGCGCTGGGGCATCCCGCGGGCGACGAGCTGCTGATCAGGGTCGCGGGGCGCCTCACCACCGCTCTGGGCGGCACCGGCACGGTGGCGCGGCTCGGCGGTGACGAATTCGCGGTGCTCATCGAGGGTTCCGTCCAAGAGTGCCAGGCGGTGGCGCACCGGGTGCTGGACTCGTTCGCCACGACCATCGTGATCGACGGTGTCCCGCTGCAGGTACGGCCGAGCATCGGCTTCACCGTGGCCACCGCCGAGTGCACCGTCGACGAGCTGCTCCGGCACGCCGACCTGGCCATGTATGCCGCCAAACGGGAAGGCGGCCAATGCATTCGCAGTTTCGTTCCGAATTTGCCGTTCCCCTACGAGATGGCGCAGTTCGCCGAGACGGCGATATCGGCGCCCGAGGACGACAGCGACGACCCGGCCGCACCCCGGGCGCCCGGGCTTCAGGGCCTGCACGGTCCGCAGGCCGCGGTAGCGCGGACGATCAGCACGCTGGTACCGGCCGCGCCGCCCACACCGGCCCACCCCGGCGAATTGCCGCACGGCATTCGCTGGCCCCCGCTAGCGATCCGAATCGCCCTGGGGCTCTTGGTGATCGGGGTCATCGTCTTCACCGTCGCGAGCCTGATGGTGCGGGCCGGCCGGCCCGAGGCGTTCTTCACCGACTACCTGTATCCGGCGCTGAACCTGTTCTCGGCCGTCCTGGTCGCCGTCCGGGCGTACCGCGTCGTGGTCGACCGCTGGGCCTGGGCGTTGATCGCGGTCGGCATGGCCTGTTCGGCGCTCGGCGACGTCGTCTACACGCTGTGGGTGGCCCCGGGCCAGTCGCCGTCGGTTGCCGACCCGCTGTATCTGGCGTTCTATCCGCTGGTCTACGTGGGACTGCTGCTGCTGATGCGGACCCGGCTGCGGCGGGTGCCGGTGCCCATCCGGCTCGACTCCCTGGTCTGCGGGCTGGCCATGGCCGCGGTGGCCGCGGCGCTGGCGGCGGGCCCGATGCACCGGGCCGCGATCCGGGCACCGGCGACCGTGCTGGTGGGCATGGTCTACCCGTGGGGCGACCTGGTGCTGTTGGCACTGGCCGCGGGCATACTGCCGATTCTCGGCTGGCGCAACGAGTTTCGCTGGGGCCTCCTGGTGGCGGGGTTCGTCACGTTCGCGGTCACCGACACCCTGTACCTGTTCGAAACCTCGGGCGGCACGTATCGGGTCGGCACCCTGCTCGACGCCTGCTGGCCGACGTCGTCGTTGCTGGTGGCGATAGCCAGCTGGGCGCCGTGGTCGTCGGCTGCACCGCTGCCGAGGCGCGGGCTCGGCTCCTATACCGCGCCGGTAGCCTGCACGGTGGTGTCGCTCGCGGTGGCCGTCCTGGGCCATGATTCACGCGTGGCCGCGACGCTGGCCGCGCTGAGCCTGATCGCCGTCGCCGCGCGGTTCGCGGTGACCTTCCGGGATGTCAGCATCATGGCCGAGAGGCACAAGCAGGCCATGACCGACGAGCTGACCACGCTGCCCAACCGGCGCTCGTTGGCGACGGCGCTGACGGAGATTTCCGGGTCTTGCAGCGGCGGGCTATCCGGGCGGGCCATCTCCGTCCTGTCGAGCCCGACGGGCGACCGGGTGCCGTCGCGCCGCGCGCTGCTGCTGCTGGATCTGTCTGAGTTCAAGGAGATCAACGACTCGGTCGGCCATCACTTCGGTGACGAGCTGCTGTGCCAGGTCGCGACCCGGCTGTCCAACAACGTGCGCCGGGAGGATCTGCTGGCCCGAGTCGGCGACGACGAGTTCGCCATCCTGCTCGCCGAAGGTGCGGACGTGATCGCCGCGCGGGCGCAGGCGGGCCGCCTGCTCGAGGCGCTGAGCGAACCGGTGGTGCTGGATCCCATCACGGTGCAGGTCGACGCCCGCATCGCGATCGCGCTGTGCCCCGACCACTGCGACCATCCGCAGGAGCTGCTGAACCGGGCCGAGACGGCGATCCCGCACGCCAAGTCCGCCCCCAGCCAGATCGTCGTCTACGACCCGACGTTCGAGCTGTATCGCGAGAACGACCCCAACCTGATCGAGGAACTGCGCGCCGCGCTGCTCGACGGCGACGCGCTGACCTGCCACTACCAGCCCAAGATCAATGCCAGCGACGGCAGCGTGCACAGCGTCGAGGCGCTACTGCGTTGGCATCATCCGCACCGCGGCCTGCTGCTGCCCGAGGAGTTCCTGCCCGCCGCCGAGCGCGCCGGGCTGATGCGCAAGGTGGCCAACCGGACCGTCAACCTGGCTTTGGAGCAGATCCAGACGTGGCGCGAGCAGGGCCTGTCGCTGACGGTGGCGGTGAACCTGTCGACCACCAACCTGCTGGACCTCGACCTGGTCGGCACAATCGAGCGGCTGCTGCAAACGCACGGCCTGCCGCCCGACGCGCTGATCATCGAGATCACCGAGAGCACCCTGGTCGACTCGGCGCGGTCGCGTAACACCGTCGCCGCCTTGCAGCGTCTTGGCGTGCGCATCTCGCTGGACGACTACGGCACCGGGTGGTCGTCGCTGGCCCGCCTGCAGGACGTCTCCGTCGACGAGTTGAAGCTGGACCGGGTGTTCGTGGCGCGGCTGGCCCACGACCCGCGCTCGGTGGCCATCGTGCGGTCGACGGTCGCGCTGGCGCACAGCCTCGGCGCCGACCTCGTCGCCGAGGGCGTCGAGGACGACGTGACGCTGGGCGCGGTGCGACGCTACGGCTGCACCATCACGCAGGGCTTCGTGCACAGTCCCCCGCTGCCCGCCGACGACATGCGGGATTGGATCGCCGCCCACACCCCTGATCCCGCCGCGCGCGAGTCGCAGCAGGCGCGCGTGACGGAGTAGGGGTTTCTGCCGCTTCGAGTGTGGGGGTTTTGCACGCCCGCAGGGCAATTCGCGTGCGTAAGGCCCACACTCGGCGAGCGCTCTACCGCTTAGTGGCCGTCCAGACACCGTGGCAGAAACGGTCGTCCCACGTGCCGTCGCGGATGACCCAACGGCCACCTTCCTTGGCGAAGACACCCTTTACCGTGGAGTGGTCGTAGGGACCCCAAGGACCGTCGGCCACGAACGATCCGTCGGCGTTCAGCGGCCCGGTCTGCCCGAAAACACTCACCATGTTGCCTTCCAGCTTGACGGAGAGGGGTGCGTCGGCAGACGCCGCGTTGACCCCGTTGCACACCCAACTGATGGTGTGCCGCATATAGATCCCGGCGATGCCGTCGTTGGGTGCCGGTCCGGTGCTGGGCGCGCCGGCGGGTGGGGCGACGGGGCCGACGTGCGGTGTGTCGTTGCCGCCGGTGGTTCCGACGGGGCGGTTGAACGCCTTGCCGGTGACGACGTCGACGAGCACGAAGGTGGCGATGTTCGCCTTGCTGGGCGCGACCGCGGCCAGGGCGTCGGGGTTGTAGCCCGCCCAGCGCGTGCCGACGGGTTTGACTTCGCCCGTCAACGCCGACGGCGCGGTCAGCGGGTTGCCGCAGTAACAGCGGGCGCGGGGCACGCCGTGGGCGTCGGCGAACACGGCGGTACCGGGCTGGAAGACCGACTGCAGGGTGGTGGGGTGGGTTCCGTCGAAGCCGTGATTCGTCACGCGGGTGTCCACCCGCAGCACGGCCGGGGTCAGCTCGCGCAGGTAGGTGGGGATGTCGGCGGCGGTCAGGGCGCGACCGCCGCTCCAGGACAGGGTGGGGTCGCTGTTGAGGGCGTCGACGAAGGCGCCGGCCTGGGCGGGGTGGCTGCCGAGGAAGTCGATCATCTTGTCGCGGTCGCATTCGGCGTTGTTCATCGTGCCGCCGTAGAGGCCGTCGCGGTCGCCGGGCAGCGACTGGGTGACCACCGGCCCGTTGCCGTGCGGCGCCAGGGTGGGCGGCGGCTGGGTGTTGGTCGGCGGCGGCGTGGCCGCGGGGGGCATGAACGGGTTGGCTCCGGCGTCGGCGGCGGCGGTCAGCACCAGCTCCGTCGTCGGCGTGGGCGACAGCACGTTGCGCAGCACCACGCCGGCGGCGACGGCCGCGACAAGCACGACCGCCGCCGCGGCCGCTATCAACCATTTGCGCTTTGACCGTGGGGCAGGCGGCGGCGGGACGGGCTCGGCGAGCTGCCGTCGGGACGGCTTCGTGGTCGGGGCGCCGCGGGCCGGCGCGGGCACTGCGCCGAGGGCCTCGCGGGCGGCAGCGGTCAGCTCCTTGGCGCTGCCGTAGCGCGCCTCGGGGTCCTTGGCCATGCCGGTGGCGATCACGTCGTCAAAGCCGGGCGGAATCGTAGGGTCGTGGCGGCTGGGCTTGGGCGGATCCTGGGTCAGGTGTCCGACGAGCTGCTGCTCCATGCTGTCGCCGGGGAAGGGCTGATCGCCGGTCAGGCATTCGTAGAGCACGCAGGCCAGCGCGTACACATCGGAGCGGGCGTCGGCGGCCCCGGACTCCAGCCGCTCCGGCGCCATGTAGGCCAGCGTCCCGACGATCGAGCCCGTCTGGGTCAGCTTGGTGGCCGTCGCGTCGTGCGCGATGCCGAAGTCGATCAGATAGACAAAGTCATCGCCGGCCAACAGCGCGTTGGAGGGTTTGACGTCGCGGTGTACCAGCCCGGCGGCATGCGCGGCATCCAGCGCGGCGCCCAACTGCTCGACTACGGCCACGGCCCGCTGCGGGGCCAGCGGGCCTTCCCGCTGCAGCACGGTGTGCAGGTCGACCCCATCGATGATCGGCATGGTCAAATACAGGCGGCCATCGATCTCGCCGGACTCGTGCACGGGAATGATGTGCGGCTCGGTCAACCGGCCCGCGAGACGGGCCTCGCGGCGAAACCGCTGCTCATACCCCGGTTCGGCGGCCAACTCGGCCGGCAGCACCTTGATCGCCACATCACGGTCCATCGCGGTGTCGTGGGCCTTGTACACCTTGCCCATGCCGCCCTCGCCGATCAGCGCGACGAGCCGGTACCGACCGAAAGCCACCTCATCCATCAGCGAGTCCTTCTCAGGCCGTGTGCACCCTGGCTAGCTGGGTGTGCCGGATTTTATCTCGTCTATGAATTCGGCATGCGTTGTTTGTGTGCCGGACACTCGAGAAGCTGCGGCGGCGTTAAAAGGGGGCTAGAACAGCTCCTTGGCCAGCAGCTCCAGCGTCGCGACCCGGGCCGGCGCGGTGGCCGGATCGGCGCCGCGGTAGGCCGACGCGACGGGGTGCACCATGACCTCGTCGACGTCGAACCTGTCCGCGAGCGCCCGCAGCTGCTCGGCGGCCTCTGCGGGAGTGCCGACGACGGCCTTTCGCAGCCCGCTGTCCACGATCTGCTGCTGCTCGGGCGGCAACTCGGCAACCTGGGCCTCCTCGACCAGCGGCAGCGGCCCCAGCGGTTGACCGGTGCGCAGCCGCGCCATCGCCTGCAGGTTGGGCATGATCAAAGCCGTTGCCTCGTCGCGGGTTTCGGCGACGGCGGCGTTGACGGTCAGGAACGTGACGGGCTCGGCGGCCAGGTCGCTGGGCCGGAACCGCGACCGGTAAACCTGCAGCGCCTCTTCGGTGCCCTTGCCGGAGAAGTGGTGGGCGAACACGTACGGCAGGCCCTTGGCGGCGGCCAGCTGCGCCGAGTACATCGACGACCCCAGCAGCCACAGCCTCGGCTCGCTGGTCGCGGCGGGCGTGGCCTTGAGGCGGTAATCGCCGGAGCGCAGCGGCACGACCACGCCGCGCGCGCTCATCAGCGCCGCGACGTCGTCCAGGTAGTTGGGGAAGTTCGCGATGTCTTCCTCGCCGCGCCCCCCGCGCAGCATGTAGGACGTGACCGGGTCGGAGCCGGGCGCGCGGCCGATGCCCAGGTCGATGCGGCCCGGGGCCGCGGCCTCCAGCAGGGCGAACTGCTCGGCGACCGTTAAAGGAGCATGGTTGGGCAGCATCACGCCGCCGGACCCAAGCCGCAGCCGCTCGGTGTGCGCGGCAAGGTAGGCGATCAGCACGGGAGGGCTGGTGGCACCGACGGACGGCATGTTGTGGTGTTCGGCGACCCAGTAGCGGGTAAAGCCCAGTCGGTCCGCGGCCTGCGCGAGCTGCACGGTGGCCGCGAGCGCTTCGCCGGTGGACTGGTCTGTGCGCACCGGGACTAGGTCGAGTACAGAAAGATGCACGTTGGCGTCAACGCCGTCAACCCCCCGAACGTTCCCGCGAGCCGCCGTGACTTGGCGCAGGCCACAAAGCACCTAATTCGCGACCAACGTATTGACGACGCCGGAGTTGTCGGCTCGGGCATCCGCCGGCTGAGCTGCCAAGACGCGGCCACCCGCAACCGGTTACGACTTTTCCAGGGTGAACTGGTTGACGTCGACGTAGCCGATTCGGAACATTCGCGCGCAGCCGGTGAGGTACCTCATGTACCGGTCGTAGACTTCCTCGGATTGGAGTTCGATCGCCTCGCTCTTGCGCGCCTCGAGTGCCTCGGCCCACAGGTCGAGGGTTCGTGCGTAGTGCCGCTGCAGCGACTGACGTCGGGTCAGCGTGAAACCCGAATTCGCCGAATGGTCCTCGACCATCTCGATGGTCGGCGGCCGCCCGCCCGGGAATATCTCGGTGGCGATGAACTTGAGGAATCGGGCCAGCCCCAACGTGAGCGGCAAGCCGCGCTCCGTCATCTGCCGCCGCGTCAGCCCGGTGATCGTGTGTAACAACATCACACCGTCAGCGGGTAACAGCTTATGGGCCAACGCAAAAAAGTCACCGTGACGATCGTGGCCGAAGTGCTCCAAGGCGCCGATCGAGACGATGCGGTCGACGGGTTCGTCGAACTGCTCCCACCCCTTGAGCAACACCCGCCTGGCGCGCGGGATGTCCATCGTGCCGAACAACCGCTGTACGTGGGCGGCCTGGTTTTTCGACAGCGTCAGGCCGATGACGTTGACGTCGTACTTCTCAATCGCCCTGACCATGGTGGCGCCCCAGCCACAGCCGACATCGAGCAGTGTCATCCCCGGCTGCAGACCGAGTTTGTCCAGCGCCAGATCGATCTTGGCAACCTGCGCCTCCACCAGCGTCATGTCCGGGCGCTCGAAGTACGCGCAACTGTACGTCTGCGTTTCGTCCAAAAATAGCCGGAAGAACTCGTCGGACAGGTCGTAGTGCGCCTGCACATCAGCGAAGCGCGGCGCTAGGTTGTCGCCCATGGGGACGCAACTATAAGCGCTGATGACCGGCCGCGGGCCGACCCGCACAACGAGTTTGCACGGAATATCTCCCTGCGGCCTTCGACTCTGGTTGCCGAAGCCGTTGCGGTGGAGTCAGTTTCGCAACTAGTTTGCCTGTTGCCACTACGGCCTGCGTCGCACACGACACGCCCGAATTCAATTGCACCGTCCCGCAAAACCGAGTGTGGCCGGCTTTCATTGCGATGCAGCGACTTAACTCAACACGCCGTCGATCACGGGCGTGTCGAATTTAATCGACCAGCGACCAAGTGCTTCCGATTATGTTGTACTGCAATAGTTTTCAGAATACGGCCACGAGATTGCTTGCGCCATCAGGTCCTATCGACCGGCGCGGCCGTGGCCTAGACCGGAACGGACGGCTAGCCTCCTGTTGCCGAGCATCGCGGCTAACGTGAAGGAGTATTCCATGGTTAAGAATGTTCGCCGCAGCACCGCAGTGGTGCTGTCGTCAACCGCCATCGTCGGCGCGGCCGCTCTGCTTGGCGACTACCAGATCGGCGGCGCGGGGGGTGTGACCATCTCCAACCAGGGGTCCCCCATCCACGCGTACGCCGCTGACCCCAACACCGACAACGGTGGAAACCTCAACCCTGGTGGCGGTGTCCCCGCTTACCCGGCGCCGGCGCCGGCGCCGGTGGCTCCCGCGGTGCCTACGCCCGAGGTACCCGTACCGGCCGCGGGTCCCGCAGGACCGGTACCCGGATTGGAAGCTCCCGGCGCCGGACCCGTGGGACCAGCGCCCGAGGTACAAGCACCCAGTGCGGGACCCGCAGGCCCGGCACCCGAGGTTCCGGTCCCCACCGTCGGCCCGGCGGTGCCGACGCCCGAGATCCAGGCCCCCAGCGCCGGCCCCGTCGGACCAGCTCCCGAGATCCAGGCCCCCAGCGCGGGCCCCGTCGGACCAGCGCCGGCGATAGCGGGACCCAACGCCGGACCCTCACCGGGGATGCGCTAAACGCCATTTCTCGCCGCGCCCACCTGCGCGACCAATCACCCAGCGCTGCTCGTAAATCGTGGCCTGTCATAAAAAGGACGGCAGCCCATCGTCAATGCAGCCACAACATGCGCATATCTAATTGCGCATCGCCGCCGCGGCCCAACGCAACAACGAATCAGCCTCCCCTAATCGCCTGTATGTCAGCGGATTTAGCGAGCCCATACTGAGTTCGCGGCGATGACGCCGAGATATTCGCCAGCCCTCGACATATGCGGAACCGGTTGGATATCGTCGTGGCCAAGGGGGTGTTTATCGACGTTCACAATTCATCGAATCCAACACGCACATTTCCGATTGCATATCACAAGCGAATGGTGCAGGAATTCCTTGACAATAAAGGCGGCACTACCACAAACTGAGGCGCAATTCACCGTATCGGATTTTATCCATGAAGTATGGAGCCAAGTATGTCATGGTCCCCCAGCGGATTGGAGCCGCCGCGGCCCACACGCCGACCATGTATCCCAGCCAGGCGCAGTACTTCCCGATACCGTCGTCACGGCGGTGGTGTCATGACCGCGCCAATTACCTTGGGATCCGCGCAGTTTGGTGCGCTCGGCGATCCGAACCGGCTGTGCATCCTGAGCCGGCTCTGCGATGCGGGCCCGAGTTCGACGACGAAGGTCGTCGAGGTCGTTCCCATCACCCGTCAGGCGGCCACCAAACACCTGGAGTTGCTGGAATCGGCGGGCCTGGTGCGCAGCTGCCGGCGCGGCCGCGAACGCATCTGGACGGTTCAGATCCACACGCTGGCCCGCACAATCGACTATCTGGCCCAGTTGGCGCGCCGATGTCACGCGTCGTCGGATCAGTCGCGGCAGCCGGTCCACACGCGCACGGCCAAGGGACTCGGCGCGCGGTGATGGGCGGAGATGGACACTTCGCTGCTCGCCAATTCTGCCGCCCAACGGTTCTCGGTCGACAGGCCGCGCCGGGACGACGCGGGACGTCACGCTATCAATCCCTCTCAGACCAGCGCCCAAGGAGACACCAGCAGTGCCAATCGATTACGCCCTGTTGCCGCCGGAGGTCAACTCCACCCGGCTGTACGCCGGCCCGGGGCCGACTTCGCTGCAGTCTGCAGCGGCCAGTTGGGCAATGCTTTCCGAAGACCTGGAAGTCACGGCGCAGACCTACGGATCGGTGATCCAAGAGCTGGCAGCCATGCAGTGGCAGGGCCAGTCCTCGGAATCGATGATCGCCGCGATCACTCCGTATGTGGTGTGGCTGGGCACGACCGCGGCACGGGCAAACCAGGCGGCCACTCAAGCCACCGCCGCGGTGGCGGCGTTCGATCAGGCGATTGCGATGACGGTGCCCCCAGAGTTGGTCGCGGCCAACCGTTCCCAGCTGATGACACTGATCGCGACAAACTTCTTCGGTCAGAACACCGCCCTGATCGCGACCACCGAACTGCAGTACGCCGAGATGTGGGCCCAGGATGCCGCGGCGATGTTCGCCTACTCCGCCGCCTCGATCGCTGCGGCGACGTTGGCGCCGTTCACTTCTCCGAACCCCACCACCAATGCGTCCGGTCTGGTCGCGCAGAGTGACTCGGTGGCCAACGCGGCAGCGGGAGACGGCAGCATCGTCGCCGACATCCTGGGCGACATATTGGAATTCCTCGCGGGGGCGATCTTGCCCATCGCGCCCGAGCTGTCGCCGATCTTATTCGGCCTCGGCGAGGCAATTCAGTTGGTGGGCAACGCACTTCCCAATATCGTCAAGAAGGACTTCACCATCCTCGACGGCATCTTCGCGTTCTACGCGACGATCAGTTCGGTCGGCACTCTGTTCGGGATGGCCAATGGCACCGTCGGGGTGGAGAGGAGCCTGGGCCTCCTTCCCTACATGGGCCCGCCGGTGGCCGAAGCCGCAGCCAAGGCGGCCCCGGTGGCCCCAGAGTTGCTGGCCCCCTTGAACTCCATCGCGAGGTCCCTCTCCGGTGCGACGTCGTTACGCGGCTCGGTGGCCGCCTCGATGACGAGTGCCGGACGGATCGGGCACATGTCGGTCCCGCAGGGCTGGCTCGGACAGGGAACAGCGTCGACCGGCCTCGTCAGGGCGGCCGGCGATGCCACGCCCCTGACGACCGTGCAGCTGGACGACGGCGTGGGGTCCGGGATGCCCGGGATACCCGGGGTGCCGCTCGGCGGAAACTCGCGGATGGCCGCAGTGCCCCGGTACGGTCTCAAGCTCACCGTCATGCAACGCCCATTCGCGGGCGGCTGACCAACACGCGCATAACCGGTTGCTCGAAACTCGTTAAAGTATTTTGTCACAGTACGTTTCGGCTGCTCATGACTCCAGTCCGTGTTAGGTTTCATGGACTGAGCGATCGAAAAGGATTCGCGTATAAGCGAATTGATTTGGAGCAAGCAAAGTGTCATACGTGGTTGCTACGCCGGACGCGCTGCTGGCGGCGGCGGCGGATGTGGCCGGCATCGGCGCGCATATCGACGAGGCCCACGCGATCGCGGCACTCCCGACGACCGAAATCCTGGCGGCGGCCCGCGACGAGGTGTCAGAACGGATCGCTGCGCTCTTTTCCGCGCACGGCGAGAACTATCACCGACTCGCCGCGCAGGTCTCGGCATTTCATGACGACGTCGTGTCCGCATTGCGCGCCGGTGCGAATTCCTACTCTTCCGCCGAGGCCGCCGCGGTCGAGCTGCTCGGGCAACCGCTGACGGGGACGGGCGGCATGTTGTCCGAGGCCGTAGGGCAGCTGCAAGGCACCTTCGCCGCCGCGGAGTCCAGCGCGCTGACGTTGCTGCCCACGGGCGGTTCGATCGGCCCATGGATCGAAAATCTCTACAACGAAGTCGAACCCTGGGTGAAGTACGGGGTCAACCTGAGTGCATATGCGGTGTGGTATGCGCCGATCGACTTCTACGGTATTCCGTTTAACTTAATCGGACCGCAGATTAACTTTCTCTACGGCCTCTATGAACCGATTGTCAAAGGCGCGCTTTTCAACACCATCGACTACCTGGACGCGACGGTCACCTTCGACCAGGGACTGAGCAATGTATGGTCAGCCACCACGAGTTCGATCAATCAGTTCCTCAACGCCGAAGTCAACATGGGTGTTCGACTTCTTCCCGGCGCCGCCGTTGCCGACGCCACCGATCACGGTGGGCGATATCCTCGCCGGCATATAGCTTCAACACGCGCGCCGGGGGTTGCCTAGCATAGCTAACTCTGTGCTCTGACGTGGTACCTTCGCCACATTTAGCCAATATTTACAAATACTGACTCGCTCCCACGAAGGGGATGCTATGTCTTTAATGCGCACGTCGAGCGGCTTTGCCCGTTGCTGTGTGATCTACACCATCCCGCGTCACGGGCCGGGGCCCGCCGATCACTAACGCTGTGTATCGGCTTACGACTCAGAAAACGGAGACGCGTATGACCCACCCAATCACGCTCGACGCTGAGGGGCTGGATCGGCTGTCGTGTGACGCCAAAGCCAACCCCGAAACCGGCAAGAAGACCCTCAAGGCCAAGACCGTATGTGAAGACGGCTTCCGCAACATGACCTACGTGCGCAGCCTGGCGCCGATGCTCGTCGGAGAGCCGCCGGCGCTGCTGGGCGACGACTCCGCGCCCAATCCTTCCGAGACCGCCCTGGCAGCCCTGGGCTCCTGCATCTCCGTGGGTTTGCTGGCCAATGCGACTCATCGTGGCGTGGTGCTGACGAAAATCGAGGTCGAGATGGAGGGCGACATCGACATCTCGGCCGTGTGGGGTGTGGGCGACATTCCCGAAGGAAAGCGACTTGGGTTTAGCGAAGTGCGCTGCAAAGTGACGCTCGCCGGGGATACTGACGACGTGACGCTCCAGGAGATCCACGACAACGCAATCGCCTGGTCGCCCGTCGTCAACACCTTCCGCCGCCCGGCCGCCGTCCTCTCGACCCTGAACACCCCGTAGGCGCCAGAGGAATAGGAGGAATCCGGTGACCACAGCAGTCAATGCGGTGAACGATCTACTCGAACGAGAGCTACTTGCCGACATCCGCGCCCATGCTGCTGCGCTGGACCGTGGCGAAGACACCACCCGCCGCAGTTTCACCGGGCTCGGTGCCGCGGGAGTGCTCGGGCTGGGCGCTCCGGGAAACGCCGACGGCGCGCTTCCGCAGATGGCCGACGTGATCAGCATGATCTCGGGCGAGTGCATGAGCACGGGATTTTCGCTGTGGGCTCACCGGATGGTGGTGGAGTACCTGCTCACGGCTGCAACGCCGTTCAGCCTCAGGGCGGTGCAGCCCCTGCTCGCCGGGACCACGCTGGGGGTCACCGGAACCGCATCGGCGTTCAAAGCGGCAGCGGGTTGCGGCAGCCTCGATTTGACCGCTGAGCCGGTCGAAGGCGGTTACTGGCTGAGCGGATCGATCAGGTGGGCCAGTAACCTCTACAACGATTCACTCCTGGTGACCGCGGCGCGCACACCCACCGGCGACAGGTTGATCGTCGCGGTGCCGCTGACCACGCCGGGAGTCATCGTTGGCGAACGGTTCCAATTGCTCGCGATGGACAGCACGGCGTCGTCCTACCTGGAATTGCGCAATGCTTTCATCCCCTCGGAGCAGGTGTTGTCCACCGATTTCGACGGGTTCCTGGACGCGGTCCGCCCGACGTTTCTGATCCTGCAGTCGGCTATGTGCGCCGGGCTGACGATCACCACCATGGAGCAAAGCCAGCTGGGATTGGCGGCGGGGATCAACTCGGTGTTGGAGAGCGAAGTCCTCGCGGTCGCAGAATCGCTCGCCTCGGTGCAGGCGACGTTGGCCGCCGCGGCCGCGGCGGTCGGCGGAGCGCAACCGCCCAGCAAGAAGGAATTGCTGGTGCTGCGTCTCCGGGCCGCTGAAATCGCCAGCGCCGGTGCCGCGTTGGAGGTCCGATTGGCGGGCGGCCGCGGTTACCAGAGCCGCACGCCGGTAAGCCGGCGCTATCGCGAGGCGGCGTTCATCCCCGTCCAGTCACCGTCCGAAACCCAACTGCGCTGGGAGCTTGCGCGATGCGAGTAATTATCTGCACGGGACGAGGATGACCTCGGTGGCGGCCACCACCGAGGGTGGCCGACCCGAAGTACTCGTCGGGGGCATCCCGCTGAGCAGCCTGGTGCGCGACTATCACCGGCCCATGGTCAATTTCGCTCGCACAATGGTCAGCTCGCCGACGCTGGCCGAGGAAGCGGTGCAAGAGGCCTGGGTACAGGTGATGCAATCGTCGGCCGCATTCGAGGGCCGGTCATCCGTGGCGACCTGGTTGTTTGCGATTGTCAAGCACACCGTCTCCCGGCACCGGCGCCGCGAGACCCGGATCCGTGAGCACGAGGTCCTGGGCGAGGAGCCCGATCCCCTGGCCGGGCGCATGCACCCCGCCGGCCACCCTGACGCAGGGCATTGGTGCTCGCCGCCGTCTCGACGGTTCTTGCCGGAAGAACAGGCGGTGACCAGGGAGCTGGTCGGTCATGTGCGGGCGGCGATCGAGGCGCTGCCGGTGCGGCAGCGGCAAGTCATAATCCTGCGCGACCTAGTCGGCGCGTCCGCCGAGGAGGCGGCCAACATTCTCGAACTGTCGGCGGAGGCCCAACGCGCGCTCCTCTACCGCGCCCGGGGAAATCTCCGAAACGAACTGGAGAAGCGAAGCCAACAATGACCGTGCACGACAACAACACTGTTCTCGCCATCGACTGCGTCGACTTCGTTCGCCTCGTCGTCGACCTGGTCGATTCCGATCCCCAGGAGTGGGGGGCGATCGTGGACAAACATCTCGAGGATTGCCACCCGTGCCTGATCTATCTCCAGCAGATGGTCGATCTGAAGTGTCTGCTCGGTCAAGTGATGGAGCAGGAGAAGCTCAGCGACGCGCACATCGCCGGCGTCATCGACGGCGCTCATGCCCTCAGGGAGCAATGCGACTGATTACGAACTCGCTTGACAGACGGGCAGATAGCACGCGGCGCCAGATACTGCAGGCCGCCTCACGGCAATTCGCTCGGCGGGCATATCACGACGTCGGTGTCGGCGACATCTTGGAAGACGCCGAACTGACCATGCGCGCCATGTATTTTCACTTCCGCTCTAAGCACGCGCTGGCAAGCGCAATCATCGAGCGGCAGACTTCAGAAGGCGCCAGGACGCTGGACGATGCTCTTGCCCGCAGACTTTCGGGCTTGGAGACCCTGATCGACTTGTCGTACCTGATCGCGTTGCACGACATCAAGACCGACGCCGTCCGGGCAGCGATCAACCTGGTCGAGTCGATAGGCCAGTCGGAAGGCTTGCAGGAGAAACTCTTCGACGGATGGATCCAGGCCGTGGCCACCGTCGCGGAGCGCGCCATTGACGAGGGCGATATCGACCGACGCTGCGATCCGAACGACCTGGGCCGGCACATCGTGTCACTGCATCTCGGGCTACGCCTGACCGGCAACCTGGACGATCCGGAATCGTTCCTGCGGGACCTCGAGAAGAGCTGGGACACGCTGCTGGCGGGCATCCTGCAACCCGATCGTATCGACTACTTCCGGCAATTCCTCAGGCGCCGAACCACACTCGCGATCGCATCCTGACGTTCGGATGTTGCGACGACCTGTGACGACCTGTGACGCGGGTCAAACCCATCGGGCGTCACGTTGGGGTATCCGCCCAGCACTAAGACGTTATGGTCAGCAATAAAACACGCCTGAGGCGTATCCTGACGCCCACCTCGGTTCCGATACGCATCGCGTTGCGTGTGTTCGTGGTGCTGCTCGTGATCGCGGCCGCCGGCATCGATCCGCATGCCCGGGCCGACGCGCAATCGGCTGTGTCGGGAGCCGGCGACACGTCGCACTTCCTCAACAGCCCGCACATCTACTGCACGCCTTAGTTCTAGCGGGTGCGGCCGCAGCGCGGGAAGGCCACCAGTTCGCACGCCCGATCCACGCCGCCAGCGCCGGCACCGTGATCGTGCGCACCACGAACGTGTCGATCAGCAGACCCATGGCGATGATGAAGCCGGTTTGGACCATTGTCGACAGGCTGCCGAATAAGAGCCCGAACATCGACGCGGCGAAAATGATTCCCGCCGAGGTGATCACGCCCCCGGTCGACCGGACGGCACGGATGATGCCGGATCGGACGCCGAGGCGCGATTCTTCGCGAACCCGGGTGATCAACAGCAGATTGTAGTCGGCGCCGACCGCCACCAGCACGATGAACGCCGTGGCCTGCAAGTTCCAGGAGATGGCCTGATGCAGGATGACCTGGAAGACGAGGACGCCGACGCCCATTGCCGACAGAAACGAAATCACCACGGAGGCAATAAGGTACAGCGGCGCGACGATCGCACGCAGCAGCAGGACGAGGATGACGAAAACCACCAGCAATGTCACGCTGACGATCAGGCGCACGTCGTCGTTGTCGTAGTTACGTATCTCGCTGTACATCGCCGTGGTGCCGAGCACCGAGATCGACGCATCGGCCAACGAGGTGTTGGGCTGCGCCCCGCGGGCCGTAGTGAGGATCGACGACACCTGATCCATCGCAGCCGTACTGAACGGGTCGAATCTCGTCTCGACGACGTAGCGGGCAGAGCGCCCGTCGGGCGAAATGAAAACCTTCGCGGCGTTGCGGAACTCGTCCGAGGTTAGCACACCGGGCGGGATGAACATGCCGGCCATCGAGTTTGGCGAGGCGTCACGCTTCATCGTCAGCAGCAGGTCCGCCGCCCGATTCATGCCCAGACCCAGCTGTTTGGTCTGATCGACGAGGAGCCGCACGCCCTGGGCGAGACGCCGGCTGCCGTCGGCAAGCTGATCGGCGACCGCCTGCATCCCCGCGATCTTCTGCAGCACACCCGCACCGACCCCGCCCGCCGAGCGCAGGCCATTGCGCGCCGTCGCCAACAGCGCGCCCAGATTTCGCACCGCCAGCTGGATTTCCTGGACCTCCGGCTGCGCGCCCAACGCGCCGCTCCCCCCGGCCTGCACCAGCTGCGCAAGCCGGGCGCGTCCCGCGCTGCATCCCGGGTCGGCGGTGCACTGCGGCATGTTGTTCAACACATTCAGGATTGGGCCGCCGGCGTCCACGACGCCGCCGCCTAACGCCGCAAGGGACGCGTCGGCCTGCCGACGGATGTTGTCCATCAAATCCGCTGCGGCGGAGAAGTTCTGCTGGACCTGGTTCACCGTCGCGGAGAGCTGCGTGATGGGCCCACTGGCAGCGTGGATTTGGTCACGAAGCTGGGCAAGGGCGGCCGCCAGTTTGTCGGCGCCGCCGGCGAGCGCGTCGAGGTCGCCGGTCCGGCCGCTGATCTGGCTGGAGGCGTCCTCGAGCTTGTCGCCGACCGCGCCGGCTTGAACGCTGAGCTTGGTCTGGTCGAGCGGCTGGCCATTCGGCCGCGTGATCCCGCGCACCGCGGCGATGTCGGGCAGCTGCGATACCCGCTGCGCCATCTGGTCCAGGTCCGCCAGGGCCCGCGGATTCCGTAGGTCGGTCGGCGAGTGCACGTAGATGTACTGCGGCAGCAGCGCACTGGTCGAAAAGTGATCCGCCATCATCGAAAATCCGACGTTGCTGGGCGCGGATCGGGGCAACTGCATTCGGTCGTTGAAGGTGGGCCGCAACAGGGGCGCGCAACAGGCCAGGGCGGCCAACAACGCGAGACTGACCGCCAAATGCGCTCTGGGCCTGCGCACGATCCGGGTGGCCGATCGTCGCCACAGTGTGCCGGTGAGCGCCGCGCGCGGGGCCACCCAGCCGCGCCGGCCCGCGATCACGACGAGGGCGGGCAGCAGCGTGACGGCGGCAAGAAACGCGATCCCGATCGACACCGCGAGCGCCGGACCGATGCTGATGAACGTGGGCAGGCGGGCAAAGACCATGCAGATGAACGTGATTGCGACGGTGGCGGCTGAACCCGCGATCACCTCGCCGATGGAACTCAAGGCCTGCTGTATCGCCAGATCGGATTCGGATCCCGAGCGGATGTATTCGTGGTAGCGGCTGATCAGGAATACCGCGTAGTCGGTCCCGGCGCCGATGATCATGGCCGACATGAGGGCGATGGTCGGCGAGGACACCGTCAGCCCGAGCCCGGTCAGCGCGGACACCACGCCCTGCGCCGACGACACCGAGACCCCCAAGGTGATCAGCGGCAACAGCACCGTGACGGGCCGCCGGTAGATCAGCAGCAGGATCGTCAACACCATCAGCGCGGTGCCGACCTCGATGCGGTGAACGTCGCCGGCGCCGACGATCGACAGATCGCCGACCATGGCGGCCTGCCCGGTCAGGTTCGCGGTCACGGTGGTGCCCGCGGTCAGGCGGTTGACGATCGCGGCGGTCCGCTGATAGGCCCGCGTCGACTCCGGGGTGGCGGTGGGCGCCCGCAACGTCACCAGCATGTAGAAGGCCTTGTTGTCTTTACTTACCATCAACGGCCGCAGCGCCGGCGTGCTGAAAAGGTCTTGCACGGCGGTCACGTCGTTGGTCGCTCCGCGCAAGGTCGCGGCCAGCCTGCGATAGATGTCGTCGTCGGCGGGTTGCAGACCGCGGTTGTCGGTCAGCACGACGATCAGCGTGTTCTGGCCGAGTTCGCCGAAATCCTTGGCCATCTGGCCGGCGGCCGCCATCGCCTCGGGCGGCAGCGGTTGTACGGTTTGACTTTCGACGACCTTGGTCAACGGGGGGAATGCCACACCGAGTACGCCGACCACCGCAATCCAGGCGGCGACGACGATCCACGGCGCGCGCACGATGAACCGGCCCAGCAGCGAAAACGCTTGATGTGGAGTCGAAGTCGTGGACACGGTGGTCGGTGAGGGCATGATGTCGCTAGCCCCAGCCCGTCGTGGCCGAGAGCGAGAAGTCGCCGAGCACCTCCGAAAGAAGCTGCCGGACAGCGCTATCGGAATTGAGGGCACCCGGCTGGTAGGCGACCACGGAGATGAACGTCTGCCCGTGCACGCTTCCCGACAGCACGCCCAGCAGTCCGCCGGTGCGATGGATCGTCGCGGTGGTCGCCCACGCGAACAGTGAATACACGGCGGAGTAGTCGGCGTCGGTGCCGTCCGGTCGATTGACGACCGGGTCCATCGCCCCCAGGTTGGACGATCCGCTGGTCGTCGGGCCGCCGAGGACGAGGGTGAGCAGCCTTCTGACGACCCGTCGCGGCAGCAACGGAACCAGTGGCAGCAGTGCCTTCCGCTCGTCGGGCACCTCGTGGCGGCGGGCCAGGCTCTGCTTGATCGCGGCCCGCACCTCGCGCAGATCAGTCGTCACGGTCGCGGGGTCAACCACGACGTCGACACCGCTGAGTGCGTTGGCACGGGTGTCGTCCATGGTGCGCTCGTTGACGGGGATCGACACCGTGACAAGGCCATTCGCATCGAACCGCCCCAGTCGCTGAGCCAGACGCGCCGTCAACCCCGCCAGCAGCGCATTGCTGGTCCCGCCCAGCTCGCGTGCGCGGGCCTCCCACTCCTGTGTGTCGACGAAGGCCACCGCCCTTGGCAGCGTGACGCGTTCGTCAGATCCACCGGTCCGCCGACGGCGCGCGCGCAGGCGTTGGGCGCCGGGCTCCGCGCCGCCGCACCCACGAGCCGAAGGCCGTGCCGCGGCCCGCAGCGCGCGCCCGGCGGCGGCGATGTCGCTCGCGGCTTGGCGGGTGTCCTCGCGCAGCGCCTGCCGGCGCCTCCGCGACCTGGCGGCGGGCCAGCGAATCGGGAGATCTTGCCCATGCGCGGCAAGGGCCAGCGCGAGGTAGCCGCCGATACCGTCGACCAGGGAATGCGTGCTGACAAAGCTGATCCCCGCACCGCCTTCGGTGAACGGCAGCACGGCGAGGTGCCAGCCGGGACCGTGTTCGGCGTCCAGTCGGATGTTGGCCTGTTCGGCCAGCCAGGCATCGAATTGCTGGCGTGGTCGGGGCGCCGCGATCTCGAGCTCTGGCCGGTCGCCCGCCATGACCCAGCGAGCGCGGGCGAACGGCAGGGGCGAACGTTCGATGCGCCGCGCCAGGGGCCCACGCTGAAGGTGGTGGTGAAACGCGCGCAGGCCGTCGATGTCGATGTCGCGGTTGTACAGCCACACGCTCTGGCCGACGTTGGCGGCTCCGGCCGCCCGCTCGAACAGGTACACGCTCTGGTCGAGCGGATCGAGAACGGTGCTCATTTCTTCCGGGTCCCTTTCTCTGCAATCGCGCCGACCAACGAGTCCGAACCTGGCCAGCCGTTGGTTGCGGACAACGAGAAGTCGCTCAGAGAATCCGACAGCCGCTGTTGCAGTAGTTGATTCGAGTTGAATCGGCCCGGCTGGTATGCGAGGACCGAAACGAACACCCGTCCGCGGATTCGCCCGGACAGCAACACCAGCAACCCGCCCAGCCGCTGCATGACCGCGCGGGTCGCGCCGGGGCCGAGGGACTTCATCGCGAAGTAGTCGGCCTCGGTTCCGTCTGCCCGCAGCGCAGCCGGATCGACCACACCGAGGTTGGACGCGACGACGCTGTTGGTGCTGCTGGCCGAGACGCCGACCCATCGTCGGACCAGCCACCGCGGCAAGAACGGAGCGAGGGGCAGCAATTCCCAGCGCTCGTTGGACTCATCGCGCAGGCGAATCAGGGCCTGCTTGATGGCGCACCGTAGTCCGCTGAGGTCGGTCGTCGCGCGGGCGGGGTCGACGGTGAGGTCGATGTTCGTGATGGCGTTGGCCCGCGTGTCGCCCGCGGTGCGCTGATTGACGGGCAGGGTCAAATCGACTGTGCCGGTGGCGCCGATCCGCCCGGCGCGCTGCGCCATCCGCGCCGCGAGGCCCGCGAGCAACGTGTTGCCGCTGCCGCCGAGCGCGTGCGCGCGTGCGTCCCATTCGTCGGCATCGACAAAGATCGTCGCCGTCGGGAGCGCGACGGGTTGGTCCGCCGCCCCGGGTGCGGCCGCCGCAGGAGTGGCTGGCGCGGCGGCGGATTCGGCGCTCGCCCGGTTGCGGGCAAATCTCAGCGCAGCGACGCCGGCCGTGGCGACGTCCGGTAGGTCGAGAAGAGTCTGGCGCGCATCCGCACTGACCGCCCGCCACCAGCCGCGGGACCGGGCGGGGGGCCAGCGGACCGGGTCGCGACGCCCTACAACCGCATCCCCCAGCGCCTCGCACAACCCGACGCCGTCAACCAGGCAGTGGGTAACGATCAGGCTCACTCCGGCGCCGCCGTCGGTGAATGGGAGCACCGCGAGTCGCCATCCCGGGCAGTGCTCGGCATCCACCGGGGACTTGGCGTGCTCGCCCAGCCAGGTACCGAATTCTTCACGGCGCCTGGGCTTCTCGATCACCAGGGTGGACACGCCGCGGCCCGCGATCCAGCGGTGGCGGCCGAAGGGCAGGGGTGAGCGTTCGACGCTGCGGGATAACCGCCCCTGATGAAGATTGCGATGGAACCGGCGCAGACCCTCGATGTCGATCGCGCGGTCGTACACCCAGATGCACTGCAGGAGGCTCGTCGTTCCGGTAGCCCGCTCGCCCATGAACATCGTCTGGTCGTAGAGATCGAGTACGTTGCTCACTGTTGCCCCCATCCCACACCCGCAGTGAGCGAGAATTCGCTCAGCACACTCGTAACCCGTTGTCGCAATTCGGCACTCGAGTTGGAGCCGCCCGGCTGATACGCAAGGACCGAGATCGCGAGCTGTTGGTGCACTCGCACGGCGTGCACGGACAGCAACCCGCCGAGCCGGTGCAGCGTCGCCCGCGTCAGCCCCGGGTAGACCGCCCGCACGGCGAAGAAGTCGGCATCCGTGCCGGCTGGCCGGTTGACGTCCGCGGGCGCTACACCAAGATTCGACGAGACGACGCGGGTGGCACCGCCGGTGGCCATGGCGACGGTCTTTTTGGTGATCCGCGACGGCAGCAGCGGAACCAGGGGCAGCAGCGCGGTGGCCTCGTCGGGGAGATCCCGGTGGCGGATCAGCGCTCGCTTCATCGCGGCTCGCATCCCGCGCAGGTCCGGTCCGGCGGGGTCCACGATGATCTCGAGCATCGTGACGGCGTTGGCGCGAGTATCGGCGACGGCGCGCTGGCTGACGGGCAGCGCCAGCACGACCGAGCCGTCCACGGCGAGTCGTCCTACCCGCTCGGCCAGCCGGGCCGCCAGCGCCGCGACCAACGTGTTGCCGGTGCCGCCCGACGAGTCTGCTTGCGCCTCCCATGCTTCGGCGTCCAGGAAGACGGTGGCTACCGGAAGGGCGATGATCTCGTCGCCGTCGGTGACAGCGGGCGGCGGGGTGGCCGGGCCGGCGCTGCCGCGTTGGTCCCTGATAAACCGTCCCGCGTCCACGAGGGCCCGGCCGATGCTGGGAATGTCACGCGCCGTTTGGCGGGCGTCGGCGCACAGCGCACGCCAGCGTGGGCGGGTCCCTTCGGCGGGCCACTTGACCGGGTCGTGGCGGCCGCGCGCGGCATCCGCCACCGCGGCGTACATTGCCTGGCCGTCGGCGACGCGGTGGGTGAACACGAGGCTCACGCCCGCACCGCCGTCGGTGAAAGGCAACACCGCCAGGTGCCAGCCACGCCCGCGCTCGGCATCCAGCGGGATTTCGGCTTGCTCGCGCAACCATGCCTCGAATTCTCGACGCGGCCTCGGGACCGCGATCTGCAGCTCGGGGTGATCGCTGGATGACACCCAACGGTGGCGGCCGAACGGCAACGGCGAACGCTCGATACGGCGAGACATCCTGCCGCGCTGCAGATGACGATGGAATCGGCGCACAGCGTCGACGTCGATCGGGTCGTCATACATCCAGATGGCCTGCGCGCCGCCGGCCAGCTCGCCGAGGCTGACGAAAGTCTGGTCGACCAAGGCGAGGACGTTGCTCATCGACCGGCCACACATGCGCTCGTCCAGTCCGCGGTCGCGGCGAGCCCAAAGTCGTCGAGCACGGCGCAAAGATGTTGCCGAAGAGCGCGATCCGAGTTCTCCTCACCCCGCTGGTAGAAGTTGACCGAAACGAAAACCCGTCGATTCACGCGTCCCGAGACCAACGACAGCATCCCGCCCACGCGGTGCATCATCGTGTCGGTCGCGCCCGCGCAGACAGTCTTGAAGGCGCAGTAGTCGGCGGCCGCGCCGTCCGGCCGGTTGACGGCCGGCGGGAGCGCGCCAAGGTTGGAGGAGCCCACGGTCATTGGCATGCTGGCGGCGACGTCTGCCCACCGCGTCGCCAGCCGCTCCGGCACCAGCGGAATGAGCGGCAACAATGCCAACATCTCGTTGGGCTGTTCGCGAGAGGTGATCAACGCCCGCTTGACCGTGGCGCGCAGTTCGCGCAGGTCTGTCGTCACGGGCGCGGGGTCGACCGCGATGTCCACATTCGTGATGGCATTGGCGCGCGTATCGCCGGCGGTGCGCTCGTTGATGGCCATCGTCACGATGACCGAGCCGACCTCGTTGACCCGCCCCACTCGCTGTCCCAGCCGCGCCGCCACAGCCGAGAGCAGGGTGTTGCTGGTTCCGCCGAGCGCCTGGGCGCGCGCGTCCCACTCGTCGGCCTCGAAGAAGACCGTAGCCGTTGGGACAGCGATGAATTCGTCCGCTGCGGCTGGGGCGGCCGACCGGGCGACCCGCGGCGCGGTCGACCCCGGGCCGCGACTGCGCCGGAAGAGCCGGATGGCGGCGAGGATCGCGCGGAGGATGGCGGGGATGTCGCGCATTGCCCGGCCGACGTCTTCGAGCACGGCTCGCCATCGCCGGCGTGATCTGGCGGCCGGCCACTCGGCGGCGTCGGAAGCGCCGCCGGCCGCGTCCGCCAGCAGCTCGCATAGGCCAACGCCGTCGGTCAGGCAGTGCGAGGTGACCAGGCTGACGATCGACCCGCCGTCGGCCAGGGCCGACACCGCCAGCCGCCAGCCGGGACCGCGCTCCGCGTCGATCGGGCTATTGGCCTGCGCGTTGAGCCATGCGTCCAGTTCGTCTCGGGGCAACGCCGTGGCGGTGATGTCGAGTCCGGGTTGGTCGCCGGGTGAAATCCAGCGATGGCGACCGAACGGCAGCGGCGAGCGTTCGATGCGGCGGGATAGCCGCCCCCGCTGCAGCTCACGATGGAACCGACGCAGTCCCGCCATGTCGACGCCGCGGTCGTATACCCAGACGAATTGCACCACGTTGGTGATTCCGGACGCCCGCTCGAAGCGAAAGAAACTCTGGTCCATCAGATCCAGTACGTTGCTGTCCATTGCTAGAACCCCGTGCCAATCGGTTGCGGGTCGGAACGCCCGGTCAGTTCGGGTGACGGCCAACCCGCCGTGGCGGTCAGCAGAAAGTCCCCCAGGGTCAGTGAAAGCTGCTGTTGCAGAGCATTGTCCGAATCGATCCGGTCCGGCTGGTACGCGATGGCGGAGACGAACACCCGGTCCTGCGCGCTACCCGCAATCAAGGACAGGGTCCCGCCGACGCGACGCATCATCGCATCGGTGACGACTCCGTTGCAGGCCCTGATGGCGAATTGGGCGGGGTCGGTTCCGTCGGGCCGCGAAGCGGGTTCTATCGCACCGAGATTCGACGCGACGACATGGACCGCACCACCGGCTCCCAGTCCGGCCATCCGCCGCACGGCCCAATGGGGCAACAGCGGGGCCAGCGGCAGCAGTGCCAGCCGCCCGTCCGGCTCGTCCTGGGCGCGGATCAGCGCCAGCTTGGTGTCGGCCCGAATGTCGCGCAAGTCCGCCGTCGCGGACGCCGGATCGACTGTCATCTCGACATTGGTGAGCGCGTGCGCCCGGGTATCGCCAAAGGTCCGCTGGTCGCGCCGCATTGCCACGTTGACGGAGCCGTCGGCGGCCACCCGTCCGATTCGCTCGGCCAGGCGAGCCGCGACCCCCAGGAAGAGCGAATTCGGCGTCCCACCAAGGGACCGGGCCCGGAAGTCCCACTCGTCGACGTCGACGAAGATGGTTGCCGTTGGCAGCGTGCGGGATTCGTCCGCACCACTGCGGGGCACTGCCGAATCCGCAAAACCACATGCACCACTCGACATTCCAGCAGCAGCGACGATGGCGCGGGCAACGCCTGCGATGTCGCCCGCGGTTTGACACGTGTCCTCGAGCACCGACCACCAACGCGGATTCGATCCTGCCGCGGGCCAGCGCATCAGGTCATCGAAGCCGCACGCCGCGTCCGCCACCGCGTCACAAAGCCCTACGGCGTCGGTGAGACAATTCGGGATCACCAAGCTGAGCGCCGCGCCGCCGTCGGAGAACCGGAGCAACGCGAGGTGCCACTCGGGCCCGTCCTCCACGTCCAGGGCGGTGCCGGCCTGCTCGGCCAGCCAGCCATCGACTTCGGCGCGCGGGCGGGGCGTCGGGACGATCTCGAGGGCGGCCCGGCCGCTGGGCGCGACCCAGCGATGACGGCCGAATGGCAGCGGCGAGGTTTCGACGCGCCGCGATAGTCGTCCTCGCCGCAGGTGATGATGAAACCGGTGGAGGCGTTCGATATCGACCGCGTCGTCATAGACCCACACGCACTGCACCACGCTTCCGAATCCCATCGCCCGCTCGAAGCGAAACAGGGACTGATCGAACAAATCGAGTAGGTTGCTCACTATTCCTGGACCCGTTCCGTCACCCGATGGCGGCCAGATACGCCGCGCTCAGCCTGCTGTTCACGGCGTCGGCGAACGCGTCGGTCAACGCGGCCAAGTAGAGGTGTACCGAGTTGCGTGCGACCGGATTGTCCGGAAACGAGACCGTCGCGGTCGTCTTCCCGACGTGCCGGCCGATCCAGATGTTGATCCCGCCACGCGAGAGGTTGTCACCGTAGATCCCAAAGTTCGTCCGCTCCTGCATCTCGCGGATCGGGACATGACGGAAGTCGTTGAAGGAAACCATCATTGATGGCGTAGCCCCGGGTTGCAGTCCCAGCTGGTCCGGCGTCGCCAATTCGAGAATCCGCCCGAACGGCACGTCCGCGAGCCGCTTGGCGGCGTTGAAGGAGCTCTGCGCCGCCCGCGCCGCGTCGGCGAACGAGTCCGTGCCGGTCGGCACGATGACCGGCACCATGCTGGCGAACCAGCCGACCGTCATCGTGTCGATGCCCGGCCTGCGCGCGTCGTAGGGCGTGAGTCCGTAATAGGCTTCGGCACCGGTCAATTCGCGATCAGTCATGGCGACGCAGGCAAACACCCCGCCGCTGAACCGCGCGCCCGCCTCCTTGCAGGCGGCCTCGAAGAACTCGGTCTCGGCCGCATCCAGCAACTGGATCGTCAGGTAGTCGCCGTCGCAACCGGCGGCCACGTCACCGAGCGGCAACGGGAAGGTGGGCCAGTAACCATTGGTCCGTCGCACGAACTCGCGCCAATCCCTGACTTCTGGGGAAAACAGGGTCAACTCCGACACCTTGTCGTGTTGCCGCGCGGTGTAGTCGCGGTAGCTCTGGATCGGCGCGGGGCGTGGCAGGTCCTGGTAGGTCAGGTGGATGTCGTTGAAGATCAGGAACGTGGATATGCCATCGATGTGCAGATGGTCGACGCTGGCGTAGAAGCTGAAATACCCTTCGTGCTGGACGATCCCGAACGCAAAGCAATCCCACTGCAGCGTGTCCGGCGGCGCCGTCAACACGTGCGTGCGGATCTGTTCGGTACTCATGTGCCCTAACTGGACGGGCACCAGGTCGATCGCCTCGGGGTTGTCGACCGTCCAGGTGACGACGTCGTCGTCGAGTTCGAACCAGTCGTGGTAGGTGTCGTGCCGACGCACATGGGCGTTGATCGCCGCCGTCATCGCGGCTATATCGCACACGCCGGGAATCTCCCACGCCGTGATGATGAGGCGAGGCAGCCGCTGTCCCGCAATCGCGCCCTCGTAGGCGCTGGCCAGATATTCGGCGCGCTGATACGAGGGCGCCACCTTGCTGCGGCGCGATGTCCGTGCCGCCTCGCGCACCGCCGCCGCCGAAACCACCCAGGTGGTGACCTGCCCGTGCGCCGGATGCCACTCGTTGATGCTTCCCAGTGCCACTACCCCCTCCTTACTGTGCGATGTGAGGTCTTCTGCCCTGCAGGGCGTACAAAGGCCGCGCCGGATGTCGGCGACCGTCGTTACTCGTTAGTGCGTGGCGGCCATTGCCCTGTGACGGCGATGAGTTCGGTTTGAGCGCGACGTACGTCACACGACAGAGAAGTCGGCTCTCCCACATGGTGATTCGCCTGAATTCGCTTGGTAGGCCAAGCCACGTGCCGCTCCCGACACGCCCAGCATGAAGTGCTCTTCTGCCTAGACCCTGCTGAGTGACATCGATCAAACCCCCCCGTGCGCAAAGTGCGACTTTGTCTGTTGCACTTGATATTACGGATCTTGTACAGCAGCCGTGGCGGATTCGCGAAGGTTTGCCGCACGCTCAGCGGAAGGCTTGGACAACACTTAAGGCCATTGTCGCCGTTGTTATTTGACGCTCGTCGGCGTCGCCGGCGAGATTGCCGTGAGTCGCGACACGCCAGGCATGCGTTGCGGGCCTACGTGTTCGCCAGGGCGATGCCGGTCAGGCCGTAGCCCAGATCGATCAACTCGCGTTCGCTTCCGTCTGCGGTGTTGACGACGCGAATGTGTCCGGTGAGATCGCCGACGTAGTATGTGACGCCGTCCGTGGTCGCCAGGCCGATGGCTTCGTGGAAGCCGCGCGAACAGACCTGCGGCCGGCCGACCGCAGGCTCGACCTGCGCCCGGTTGAGCGTATTTCCGTCGGGCGGGTCTCCCCGGTCGGTCCACACCAGCGTTCCGGTGTCATCGATATCCAGATCGATCGGTTCGGGCAGGTCGGACCACAGCACCTCGATGTCGTCGCGCCGGTCGGCGCGATGCCCGGGCCGCAGATCGAGGGGTGCGCGCAGAATCTGGCCGTGGCCGGAGTTAGGTGCGCCCTTCTGCGACCAGTAGAGCGTCCTGCGGATGGTGTCGATAGCCACACCGACACAGTGATTTCGGGCATCGCGGGCGGCGACGGCACCGGCGCCGGCGATCACGAGCGCCTCCAGGTCGGACCCGTCCAGGTTGCAACGCAGCACCTGCATGCCCTCACGGTCACACCAGTACATCTTGCCCTCGCCGAAGTCCGCGGCCATCTGCTTGCCGGTGGTGAAGGAGCCGCGGGCCACGATCGTGCGGCGATTGCCGCCGTCGAAGTCGACACGTTCGATCGAACCGTTGCGGTTGAAGAAGTTCGAGTCGACGCTCGCCGTAGCGCCGGCATCCGCGTAGCCCATGTTGGTCCAGTAGATGTGCCCGCGGCGCTCGTCCACCAGCACGCCATCCGGGTTTTCGTCGAGGCCGTCGACCAGCATGCGGACCCGTGAACCGTCGAGCGACACCGCCTGCATGACGCGCTCTCGGACGTTGAGGACCAGCAGTTCGGTCATGACTTCCGCCGACCCGAGTGGGTGTTTCGGACGCGAGGCCGCCGCGCCTGGGTCATCCGCGACGGCGGGGCACCGTGGATGAGCCGACGGTCCTGCGCCTTGCTCGCGCAGCTCTGGCCACCGGCCGAGAGCATTTCCAGCTCGGCGCTCGCGGTCGCGAGCTTCACGGCGCTCTGCCGCAGCGCGAACAGCTCGTTGTGCGTCGTTGCGGCCGGCCTGTGCAGCGACCCGGCCAACCGCGCGAGTTCAATCTCCGCGGCGAACAGGCCGTCGGCGATAAAGCCGCGGCGGGCCGCATCGGCGGAAGGCGCCGCGGGCCGATGTTGCTCGAGAGCCGCCTTGGTCAGTCCGAGGCACGTGGCCGTTTGCAGCACCATCAGGGTCGGCCGCACCGCCTCACGAAACCCGGTCAGATCGGTCGACAGCACCTGCTCGTGCGGTACGAATGCACCTTGGAGTTCGAGGCCCGCCGCCGTCGGCTTCAGCCGGCCACCCACCACGACGCCCGGCGTGTCCAGCCTCAGCGCGACGATCACGTTCTGGCCGGTGTTGGTCTGCGCCGCGGTGATCAACAGCGAATCGGGCCGCAGTTGGTCGCTGGCGCACCCGATTGGACCGTATACGTCGAAGCCGCCCCGGACCGCGGTCGCGGTCAGATCCAGGCGGCTGTGACCGGCCACGTGGTTGAACGCTGACGTCATGGCGGTGATGGCGCACGCCGAGCCGTCCAGCAGGGGCTCCGTCGCAACGATGCTGAATGGTGTTGCGGCGGTGAGCAAGTACTCGACGGCCATGCGGTTGTCCCGTACGCAGAGCCCCATTTGCATGCACTCCGCGGCGATCAGCTCGAGCGCCTCGGCCATCTCGGGCAGCCGTGCGTCGGCGTTGGCCGGGGAGCCCAGCCCCAACAGGCCAAGGCCGCCGAGAGCGCTCAGCAGGCCCCGAAAATCGCTCTCGTCACGATTGACCGCTCCCCCGTAGGCGCGGATTTTCTTGAGCAATCCCGAGCCGACCAAATCGGACACCGCGGCCGTCGCCGGAGATTCTGTTCGGCGCAATTTTTTTGGAATCGCGGTCCTCGATCGCCAAGTCAGCTGGGCCGGCTGCTTGCGGTTCTTCTCCGACCGGCACCGCACGTGCACCTTCTTCGGCGCCGGCCAGCCCAGGGCCTTGACCGCTCCCCGCACGAAGGCCTCGTCAATCTGCGCCGGCACGTCAGCAACGGCGACGGTGAATGCAGCCGATGAGTTCGTCGACGTGATCGACACTTCCACCGCGCCGACGCTGGGAATCAGGCACCGCACGAAGGCAACGACCTGCGCCACCGTCACCGGCAGGGGCGGGTTGCATACCGCTACGAACATCGATTCCTCGCTCTCCACCGGGTGATTCGGTCACCTGCCGCATTTCGCTCTTGACGCATTGGTGTTCATCAGGCATTTCTTTGTGACGGCCGCGGCGCCGCGGGCGGGGACGATATACATCACACATCCGACCTTGTGCGGCTCCCTTACAATCGGCGCCGGCCGCCTAAGGTCCGAGGTTTAATTCCGTTGCGGTCCACGAGGATCTCGGGTGCCCGGCCGGCGCGACACGCCAAACCTGATGCACCCGAGACACGCGCGGCATTGCTTACTTACGGTGCTGCGGCCCGCCGGGTCTGGCCTCGGCGACATGCCTGCGGCTGTCCATGTAAGGCTGCGGTGATGGCCTGGTAGCCAACGGGTGTCGATTCCACCCTTCCGGGCGCGGGCGGTGCGGCGCAGGGCCCTCGACTGGCGCTGCCGCGGGATTCGCCGACGGGGGCCGCGCCGGATTCGCCGACGGGGGCCGCGCCGGATTCGCCGACGGGGGCCGCGCGGGATTCGCCGACGCGGGCCGCGCGTGCTCCGACGACGCATGGCACCGGCGCGCCAACTGGGCCAGGTAATCACAGGTGCGCGCCAGGGTGCTGAACTGTACCGTCCAGATGCGTTCGCGGCCGCGCCGGCAGCTGCGCACCAGGCCCGCCGATTCCAGCAACTCCAGGTGTTTGGTGGCCGCCTGGCGGGTGATGGGAACGACCTCGACGACCTTCTTCGTCGAACTGGGGCCGACGTCGCAGAGCCAGCTCAGGATGCACAGGCGATTGGGGTCGCCCAGGGCGCCGAACTGCGCCGATCCGATGAGGATGGGCGCGGCGACGACGCCGCCCGCCGGGGCGGGCTGGCCGCCGGTCGTCGGGTTTTGCCGCATAGCTGTGCCGGGCGGCGCTGGCGGGCGCGCCCGGTCGGCCGGGCGGCCATAAGGTGAGTGGTCCACTGCTCCTCCACGATGAATGGCAATTCGGTGAAATTCGTTTCATCCGTGGGCGGGTACCAACGATCCGTCCAAGGCGAAGGCTGCGAATCGTTCAGTGCGACACCGTGAGAGCGATACGGCTCGCCTCTGAGGCTTTTGCCTCAGGTCTTGGCGATTCGGCCTTTGCTGATTGGTGTGTTTCGGTCGTTGATCCGTGACGGCCGGGAGGCCTTGTACGTGGGGGACATAGATCACACATTGGGGACTGTTGGGTTCGCTTACAATCCCGCGCGATTGGCAAATTGAGCTGGCGTGAGGTCGGCGTTAGAACGTTGTTGCGGAGATACTTTGGCGAATTCAGCGCGCCTGTTTGGTAGGCGCCGGCATCGCTTTAGAGTTGGTGTGGCCTGGTGGGCACCACGTATCGATTCCGGCCGTCCGTGCGCGTCGGGTACGGCGGTGGGCCCCCGACCGGCAGGCGCCCCGGAAATCCTCGCGGCGGCCGGGTCGGACCCGTGAGCGCGTGGGACCGACGCGCCAACTGAGCCAGGTAATCGCAAGTGCGGCCCAGCGTGTTGATCTGGACCGTCCAGATGCGTTCCCGGCCGCGGCGGCAGCTGCGCACCAACCCCGCCGCCTCCATCAACTCCAGGTGTTTGGTCGCCGCCTGGCGGGTGATCGGCAGCACCTCGACGATCCTCTTGGTCGAACTGGGTCCCGCGTCGCAGAGGCGGGTCAGGATGCAGAGTCGATTGGGGTCGCCCAGCGCGCCGAACTGCGCCGAGCCGACGAGAACGGGCGTGGAGAGGACGCCCGGGCCGGGCGGGTCGCCGGCCTCGCCAAGGGCGCGCGCCGTGTGGTCCCGGTCGGCCGGCCGTGAAGAATTCGAGTGGTCCATTATTCCTCCAGATGCATTGCTATACGTGAAATTCAGCTCATGGGTGGGGCGCGCCGCCGGTCAGCAGGCAGCGTCATACGAGCGCTCGGTGAGAGCGCCTCGATAACAAGTGGTGGAGCGCGCTTACAGCGCCGCTGCCATCGCAGGAAGCTTGGCGGCAAGCACCTCGGCCGGCAGGATCTGCGGCGGTGTGCTCAGCAGCCGGTCGGCATTGGCCATCAGCGCGGTCGCGATCCGGCCCCGCAGGTGCGCCTCGCGGTCCTGCTCGGTTGGAAAGGCATCGACGATCCAGAAAGTATTCGAATCGGTGCGCAGGGCGAACCAAACGGTAGTACCCTGCTCTTCGTTGGCGAGTTCGACCGCGCCGGCCAGAAATGCGCCGACTTCATCGGCAGTCTCCGCCCTCGCAACCAGTTTGGCAACGACGGCTTTAGTTGCTGTGGGTTGGTTGATGCTCATCGTGGCTCCTGAGGGGTTTCGCGTCACCCGTTGTGACGCAATGAGCTCAACCGTAAGAGCGGCGACTCCCCCCTACCACTAGCGGATGCGACTGTTTTACTGCATTTTGCGCCAGCAAATGCGCCAGATTCACTACCATTTGCGCCATGCGGATTGGGATCGTGGCCCAGGACGGTTGTTTCGTTTCGGCAGTCGCCTCGATGATCGATATCATCGGGACCGCTGAAGTCGTTCGGCAGCACATCGATCCGTCCATCGCGCCGATCTCCGTGGAGATAGCGGCGTCGGGCCGCAAGATCACCAGCACGGCCGGCATCACGATGAGCGCGACGCGCACGCTGTCCGAGCTGTCCGACCTCGACGTGATCATCGTCCCGGCGTTGGGCACCATCACCGGACCGGACACCGAAGCGGCCCTGGCCAGTGTGTCAGGGCAGCGTGTTGTCCGGACGCTGCGCAACGTCGACCCCGACCGCGTCCGACTGGCCGCGGCGTGCACCGGGGTGTTCACCCTGGCCGAGACCGGCCATCTGGACGGGCGGCGCGTGACGACGTCATGGTTTCTCGCGCAGGTGTTTATCGATCGCTTCCCCGCCGTGTCGATCGACCTCGACAGCATGCTGGTGGCCGACGGCCCTTTCCTGACCGCCGGCGCGGCATTCGCCCATATCGACCTGGCCCTGTCCATCCTGCGCAGCATTTCGCCGGCCCTGGCACGGCGCGTCGCCGAACTGCTGCTGATCGAGGAGCGGCCCTCCCAGGCCGAGTTCGTCATGTACGACCACCTCGAACACCACGACCCCGTCGTCTTGGAGTTCGAGCGCTACGTCCGCCAGAACCTCGACCAGCCACTCGATATCGCGACCGTCGCGCGACTCCTCGGCACCAGCCGCCGATCATTGGAGCGACGCACCCGCCAGACCGTCGGGCTGAGTCCGCTCGACATCGTGCGCAGGCTGCGAGTCGAGCGGGCCGATCATCTCGCGCGCACCACACACCTCAACACCGAGCAGATCGCCGCGCGGGTCGGCTACGCCAACGCGGACACGCTGCGAGCCCTACAGAAGCCCAGGGTCAAAGCTTCCAGCGCCTAAACGCAACGGGCTCAACCAGGCTGGCCACACGCGTGTTCGGCGATGCGCGGCTACAGTGCCGGCTCGATGTCCGTGTGGTTGTCGCCCGGGCCCGCGATGGCCGACGCGCCGTTGGCATACGCGATCGCGATGTTGTTGTTGCCGTTGAACGCCTTTGCCAGCGCGTTGTCGGCAACGACCACCGCGACGTTTCCGCTGCCCTGGTCCCCGGCGGCGGCCCCACCGGCCACGGCGGTACTGCCATCGCCGACCACCACGGCGGCGTTGAGATTACCTGCTGCCGCAGAGATGTTTTCGTTGTTGTCACCGACGGCCACCGCAGCGTTGCCGTAGTTGCCCGCGGCACCGGCGTTGGCCAGCACATCGTCGTTGCCGGAGCCGACGACAGTGGCGAGCGTCGCAAGGCCGCGGTCGCGCAGGGTGCCGACACCTATCGGGGACACGTTCTGCAAGTCGGCTGTCTAACAGCGTGTTCCGCTCGATAGCGAGTGGGCGCACCCGCCACCCCGACATCGTCCTGACGATGCACGGGGACGCAACCAAACTGGGGCGTGTAGCAATCAGGCCGAAATCCGGTGCCGAACAACGTGATCTGGCCGACCTGGCGGCGCCGTCGGCAGCAGCCGCTGCCCGTAGGCGGCCAAGACCTCGCGCTGCGCAGCGATGGCGCCGACGTACCCGTCCGGTCGAACGAGCACGGCCGCCCCGTCCCCGACACCATAGGCGCTGTCGATGTGCCGATCGTCGTCGAGCACGTCGACACCGATCTCGTAGGAGTGCAGCCACGGGTGGTCGAGGCTCGGTGCGCGACTTCCGAACCGCAGCAGCGTCCAGTGCGCGCCACTGAAAAGGGTAAACAACCGCGTCGGGCCTCTGCCGCTCTGCAGGCACACGGCGTCGGGTGCGCGATCCCCGGCAACCAGCACGGCGCCGCCGTTCTCGTCGACCGTCAGCGGCCCGTCCCGGAAGCTGATATCGGGTTGCTGCGGGCGCGCGACACGCACGAACTGGTCATGCGGGCCGCCGAAGACACCATGCGCCACGACGCTGTTGACCACCAAGTTGTGCGTGGCGACATGCAACCGCTCCGCTTCGTAGCTTGCCAGCAGTTCGTCGTCGGCCTCGGCGCCCCCCGCCAACCCGACCAGCACGGTGGCCAGCTTCCAACCGAGGTTGTAGGCGTCCTGCACACCGCTGTTGAGCGCCTGCCCGCCATAGGGCGGGAGGACGTGACCGGCATCGCCGGCGAGAAACACCCGCCCGGTGTGCAGGGCACGCGCCACACTGACTCGCGGTCGCCAGACGGTTGCCCAACTCAACTCGCACAACCGAATATCAGAGCGACCCGACAGCTCGTCGACCACGGCCTGCAGTCCCGCGACGGTCGTCCGAACGCGCGGCACCGTCGTGTTGAGCACAAACGTCTGGCTGCCGCCGGCGAGCGGGGTGAGGGTCAAAGCGCCGTGCTCGTCGCTCATCCAGACGTGCCCGCAGTCGTGGTCCAGTCCCTCGACAACCAGGTCGGCCTGCAGCATTCCCACCTCGCTGCGCGTCGTCGCCGCGAACGGAATCGCGAGCAACCGGCGCACCGTGCTGTGCTTGCCGTCGGCGCCGACCAGGAAAGCGGTGCGGAGGGTGTCGCCGCTGGCGAGACGCACGGTCACGGCGTGGTCGTCCTGCTCGAAGGCGGTTATCTCGGCGCCTAGCTCCACTTCTCGGCCATACGCGCAGAGACGCGCCCGCAGTATCTGCTCGATACGCGACTGCGGCAGCAGCCAGGGATTGGGGTAGGGCACGTCGGGACGCGGCGGCACCGGTTGACGCGCATGGATGCGGAGCATCGCCGACTTCTCGTCGTAGACGTGCATCGTCGGTTCGGCGATGCCGGCCCCGTACACATCGTTGAGCACGTCGAGGTCCTCGAAGAGTTCCAGCGTGCGCGGTTGCAGCAGGTGACCGCGCGAGCCGGACGGGAACTCGGTGGCCTTGTCGATGATGCGAAGGTCAATTCCGCGTCGCGCCAACTCGATTGCCAGGGTAAGGCCGGTAGGTCCCGCGCCCACGATAAGAACTTGGGTGTCCATTAAGACCCCACGGGTGTCACCAGCGAGAATGCCTCGCCGGCGGAATCGGCGGACCCCGCGGCCGCCCGGGCGTATCCGAACATTTCCCAACGTAATTGGGCGTCGGTCGGAGTCTGGACGACCAGGAACGCCGCCTCCCGATAGTGCCGGCTCGCCGAGGTGTTGGCCGCGAACCCCCTGGCGCCGGCGGTCTGCAGCTCCACCAGTGCACCGCTGACGGCCAGCTCGACGGCCAGCATGCGCAGCCAGAGCAACTCCCGCTCCGTGGGCGGCTGCGCGGTGCCGACCGCGAGACATGTGCTCGTCAACCGCGATTCGGCCATGGCGACGCCCCGCGCGAGCTGGTCAACCCCGGGACCAAACACCGAATTCACGCCCGTCAGCGCGAGCCTGGCCGCGGCCACGGTGGACGCGGCCAGCCCCACGGCCATGGCGGACTGCAGCAGGTAGCTCGTCGGGCGGACGACATCCAGGAAGTCGTCGAAGTCGGTGGCGAGTATCTGCGCTGACTCGACATGGACGTCGCGCAGGACCAGATACGACGAGGCGGTGCTGTCCATCGCCATCAGTGGCACGTCGTCGCCCACGATGACGCCCGGGGACGTGAGGGGCACCGCGATGATCAGCCTGCCGCCGGCCTCCGTGCGTGCCGCCGTGACTAGCAGCGAGTCGTGGTAGAGGTTGCTCGCCCACGGGATGAGCCCCGACACGCGATAGCCATCGCCCACCGGGGCGGCGACGAGTTCCAGGGCCCCGCAGCCGGCCGAGTTCTTGAACGCCGAGGCCATGGAGCTGACGCCCAGCGTCGCACCGGCGATCAGCGATTCCGCCGCCGCCATGCTGAACGGCGTTGCGGCGAGCTGCGGCGGGAATGCAGCTCGCCGCAGTCCAGCGCCACGGCGTGGGTCCGAATGTCTTCCAGCAGATCTGCGTCGATGAATGCATCGTTCGGGTCGGTCGTCCTGGTCACCGCTCTGTCTCCTTTGCTTCGGGCGGAACATCCCTCAGTCAGAGCCCATTGGTGCAGAACTTCCTTCCGGCACGGCTGATGTTCGCCTCCTGGTGTGTTTAGTGCATCCAGGTCCGCGCCGTGTGACGCCGGTAAGTCTCACTAACCGAGCGACAAACTTCACATTCGCGGTCTAGCCGGCCATCGCCATGACTTCACGCCGACCGACCGGGCCGGCGAAGGCCCCCGACCCCCGGTCGCCGCCGACGTCGTTGTCGCTGTAGCTGTCACCGCCGCTGTCGCTGTCGCGAAGTGACAGCGGGTGCACCGGAAAGTCGAAGTAGGTGTCCGGATAGGGCTCCCGTTGGAATGTGTAGTGCCACCACTCGTGCGGATCGTTGACAAATCCCATGGATCGCAGAACACCCTGCAGCAGCACCCGATTCGTGATCTGCTCGCTCTGCAGCCCCGCGTCCCGCGTGTGAGTGAGCGGGTCGAAGCAGTCGAATGCCGTTCCCATGTCGATCGAGTCGTCGGCCGGACGCGACGCGGCCGGCGCCGTGCAATCGGTCCGGGATGTGCGCATCGCCGAGTCTTTGCTCGGCACCACGGGCAGCCGCACCAGCGTGAGGTCCACGGCGCTACCGCGGCTGTGGTCTGAGCGTCCGGCGATGAAGCCGTCGCGCACAAGATCCGATTTGTCAACGCGCGGATAGAATTCGGCCTTCGTCCGCTGGTCACTGGAGTCGCGCGCCCAGGCGAGGAGAGCGTTGGCCGCGCGTTGGGGACGGTAGCAATCGTAGACCCGCAGCGAGTAGCCGAGCTCGGTGAATTCGCGCTGCGCACGCCTAAGCCCTTGCGCCGCTTGCCGAGTCAGGATGCACATCGGCGCTCGATAACCGTCGACGGGCTGCCCGGTCACGTTGTCGCCCGAAAAGTAGCGAATATCCACCAGAATGGTGGGATCGATCTCCCGCAACGCGACGAAGTCTTCCGGCGCGGCCGGTTCCGGGTCCCATGAAGCCAGGCCGGCCCCAAGGCTGCACACGATCGCGATCACAATGGCCACAAAACCGCTGACGCTCAGACTATAACGGTCCAATCCGTCGGCCGGCGGGAGCGAAGGCTCGCTCGGCAACTCGGCTGTTGCGGACTGAGTTCTCTTGAATGACAAGGGTTGCCTGCCTTTCGGGGGTTCGCCAAGTTGGTGTTCGGCGGGCCGTCCAGCGTGACGCCACCACAGGCGATTCACAGCGACGAGCGCTGAGTCCCCCCGAGGCCCCTCGAGGCTCCCTGTGACGCCGACAGGCGCGGGCAACACGCATTGCATGTCACCCGCGCCTGTGGCGTCTGGCTTGTCGTCGGTCAGGCCCAGCTGGACCCGACGGCCGAGTCGGTGCTGGCCATGTTGCTGCCGGCCATCTGCACCTGTTGTCCGTGCGAGTTGGCCTGCTCGTAGATCACCTGGAAGTTGCGTCCCAACTGGGTGATGAACTCCTGGCAGGCCACCGAACCCGCACCGCCCCAGAAGTCACCGGCAGCCAGCACATCGCGCACGATGGCCTGGTGCTCGGCCTCCAACGACGCCGCCTGAGCCCGAAGTAGGGCCCCGTGCGCATCCACATCAGCGAACTGGTAATTGATCGTCATCGTCGAATTCCCTTCTAGCTGCTCAAGATCTGCTGAGACGCCTGCTCTTGCTGCTCATAGTTGTTGGCGTCACGGACCAACCCGTCGCGCACGCCGTGCAGCATGTTCACGATGTTGCGGAACGCCTGATTCATCTGATCCATCGTGTCGTAAGACGTCGCCTGCGCGGTGCCGCTCCAGCCGGCACCGGCGATGTTGGTCGACGACGCCCACATCCGGCGCGCCTCGTCCTCCACCGTCTGCGCGTGGGTCTCGAACCGACCCGCCATCGCCCGCATCGCGTGCGGGTCCGTCATAAACCGAGTACTCACCAATTACTCCTTCTGTCAGAACTGACCAAAAACGTTGACGTGCAGAAGCTCTGCGGGGCCAGCCGCCACCCCCCGCCTAACCGACCCCGGTGCCCGGTATGACCCTGGGGCGGTTCTGCAGCACGTGCGGACTCGCGCCGCCGCGGCCCATCATGCCGCCGGGCATCCCGGCGCCGGCACCCGAACCACCCATCGGCATGGGCATCATCGGCATGCCGCCGGTGCCCGTCGGCGCCCCGGCGGCGGAGGCCAACTCGGCGGCGTTGGCGGCCGCGCCGGGGCCGAGCCCCGACATCGCCGCACTGGCCATTTTCGCCGGCATCGAGCCCTCCCACGTCGGGGGCACCGACAAGGCTCCCACCAGCCGCGAGTGGCCCAGACCGGCCGACAGCGCTTCCCCAAAACCGCCGCCGCCCAACGCCTTCGCCGCGGGGCCCATCTCGCCGACGAATTTCGTCGTATCGGCCGCCAGCGTCGCGGCCGAGCCGGCCAGCCCGGTGCCACCGCCGTTTGCCGCCTGCTGGAGGAGGCTCATCATCGGCGACATCATCATGCTGGCGGGATACATCGCCATCTGTGCCAGCTGGCTCAACGAGGACAGTGGCAACCCCGCGACCAACGATTCGACCGAGGACACCGCATCCGGAATCGCGGCCACCGCCGTCTGCACCTGCGCCGAGACCGCGGCCCCGGCCGCCGCGAGCTGGGAGCCCACCTGCGAGGCCGCCCCGGCGACCTGGGTCCCCACCTGGGTGGCCCACTCCGAAGCCTGCGAGACCAATCCGGCGAGATTCAGCGGCGGAATGGCGAACGGCGCCAACGTCGAAGCCACCGATGTGGCCCCGCCGTGATACCCCACCATCGCGGCCACGTCCTCCGCCCACATCTCCAGGTAGCTGAACTCGTTCTCGAAGATCGCGGGCGTGTTCAGGCCCAGGAAATTCGTGGCGACCAGGGCCGACAGCGCCGTCCGATTGGCGGTCACCGCCACCGGGTGCACCGTGGCGGCCCTCGCCGTCTCGAACGCGATCGCGGCCGCGCGGGCCTGGCCGGCGGCCAGCGCCGACTGTTCCGCGGCCGCGTTCAACCACGCGACATAGGGCGCTGCCGCCGCCGCCATCGACAACGACGCCGGACCCGACCACGAGCCGGTCGCCAAGGCGGCGATCACCGAGTTGAACGACGCCGCCGAAGCCGACAAGTCCTGAGCGAGCCCCTGCCAGGCCACCGCGGCCAGGTGCATAGGACCCGACCCGGCACCCGCAAACAGCCGGGCCGAGTTGACCTCCGGCGGCAACCCCGCGAAATCCAGCATCATCACCGCTCCCCTCGCGGCGTCGCCCTGCGCGCCTTAACCATTCGCCGAAGTCCACTCGTAGGGCAGAAATTTGCCGTCGAACTCCACCACGACGCGGTCGCCCGACGGGTGCGACTTCTTCTGCAGGTCCACGCTGAAGTTGATCGCGCTCATGATGCCGTCGCCGAACCGCTCGTGGATGAGCTCCTTGATCGCCCCGCCGTAGACCTGCAGCGCCTCGTACAGCCGGTAGATGGTGGGGTCGATGGGGACCGCGGCGGCCCGCCCCCGCATGACCGGCCCGGCCAGCACCGGCACCACCGAGTCGTCCATCCCGAGCATCTCGAGCAGGATCTCGGCCTGCTCCGCCGGAATCGGGTGTTGGCCCAGCAACGCCGACGTCGTCCACAGCACCGGCCGGTCGATTGCGTCCGCCAGCTCCTGCCAGGTCAGCCCACGCTCCAGCCGGGCGACGCCGATCCGTTCGGTGATCTCGTTTCTGTTCATCGGCGTAGCGTGCACGTGCGTCCTTTTTTGGTGGCGTGGGGAGAACAGGAAAATGTGTCCGGAGTTCCGCTCAACATAGCAGGGAATTGCGCAGTGCGACTTTCCAGTCCGAACAACTAGGGGGAATTCAATTGGACGCGCCGCGATGCGGTTGCGTATCGCTGACTCGCGGCACGAATCGGCAATATTGTGGTTGCGGCTCAGACATTATTTGAGCGATCCGACCAACGCTTGTAGGGCGGCAAATTCGGCGGTCAGGTCGTTGGTCAGATCGTTGAAAAAGCCCGCGATCTCGCTACCCGTGTTCCCGATCCCGGAGTCATAGCTACCACCGGTGTTCCACAGCCCGGATATGGCGGAGCCGGCGTTACCCACGCCCGAAACGTTCTGGCCCGGATTCAGGATGTGACCGTTCAGGTAGCCGGACACACTGCTGCCGCTGGCGGCGAGGTTATTGAGGAAACCCGAGGTGTTGGGGCTCGAGCTGGTCCCGCCGGGAAAGCCGTTCAGCCCACCCGAGGTGCCCGAGCCGTAGTTGAAGAAGCCCGACGAGTTGCTCTGCGCGAAGACCGGGTTGAGGGAACCGAGTGACAGCCCCGGATTCGGCGTGAGGTTGAACAGCTGGATGTCGTGAGTGCCGAAGTCGACCGTGAAGGAGGTGTGTTCGTTGAAATCCTTCGTATAGTCCGGAACGCTGATTTCGCCCTTGACCCCGAGTAGCACGTCGGCCTCGGGATGGACGCTGATGGCGTAATGCCCGCGCAGCACGCCCTCCAGGTTTCCGCGCCACAGGAAACCGTTGTTCTCGTCGCCGGTGATGAATGCCCCGGTGTTGACGTCGCCGGAGTTGCCGATTCCAGTGTTGAAATCGCCCGAGTTGAGCCGACCGGTGTTGACGTTGCCGGAGTTGAGGTTGCCGGTGTTTTGACTGCCCGCGTTGCCCCAGCCGGTGTTGTCCGAACCGGAGTTCCAGTGGCCGGTGTTCTGGCTGCCGGAGTTCTGCCAGCCCGTATTCGCCGAGCCCGAGTTCCACAGCCCGGTGTTGAAGCTGCCGGCGTTGCCGAGTCCGAAGTTCCCGTCACCCGAATTGAAGAATCCAACGTTGTTGTCGCCCGAGTTGAACAGGCCGAAATTGTTGTTGCCGGAGTTGAACAGGCCCACGTTGCCCGAGCCGGAGTTCAGGCCCGCGATGACGTTGCCGACGCCGAACTGGTTGTTGCCGCTCAGCGTGATTCCGATGTTGGTGTTTCCGTTGTTCGACAGGCCGATGTTGTTGTCACCGAGGTTGCCGAAACCGATGTTGTTGTTGCCGACGTTGCCGAAGCCGATGTTGCCGGTGCCGTGATTGCCGAAGCCGATGTTGAACGACGGCCCGGTATTGATGTTGCCCAATCCGAAGTTCAGGTTGCCGATATTGGCCCGCCCGAAGTTGTAGTCGCCGATGTTGGCCGAACCGAAGTCGAAGGTGCCGTTGTTGGCGATGCCGAACAGGTTGTCGCCGACGTTGCCGAAGCCCGCGTTGAGCTGACCCAGGTTGCCGAAGCCCAGGTTCCAGCTCTGGAAGCCGTTGAGCACACCCGAGACATCGCCGGGGCCGGAATTGCCGAACCCGGAACCGCCGTCGAGCAGGGTGTTGAAGATGCCCGACATGTTGTTGCCGAGGTTCAGCGCACCGGCGTTGTTCGTGCCGAAGTTGAAGAACCCTGACGTGTTCATCCCCTGCGGGCCCTCGGCGCCGATGTTGTTGAAGAATCCGGAGGTGTTGCCGCTGAAGTTGCGGAAGCCCGAACTGGCGGTCGGGCCGGTGTTGTGGTTGAAGAATCCCGACGCCACGGTGGCCGGGCCGTCGAAGACGCTGGCACCGAAATTGCCGATGCCGGGCACGGCCTGCAGATCGATGATGGTGACGGGCATGTTGAGCGAAATGCCGAAGTAGGGCGTCACCTGCAGGTCGAACAGGTCTTTGACATGCAGATCGACCAAGGTGAAACTGAACGACTGCTGAGGCAGCGAGAGCTGAACCGTGTAGTCGTAGGCGATCTGATTGTTGTTGTCGGTGCTGTAGTTGTTGCCGATGTTCCCGCTGCCGGAATTCATGGCGCCGGTATTCAGGTCGCCGGTGTTCAGCAGGCCCGTGTTGAAGTCGCCCGCGTTCGCGATGCCGGTGTTGGTGCCCCCGACGTTGAAACTGCCCGTGTTGACGTTGCCCACGTTGGCGTTGCCCGTGTTGTTGCTGCCGGCATTGGCCGTCCCGAAGTTGAGGCTGCCCGAGTTGTAAAGACCGGTGTTCTGGTTGCCGGAGTTCCCGAAGCCGGTGTTGTAGTTCCCCGAGTTGCCGATGCCCCAGTTGCCGTCGCCCGAGTTGAAGAAGCCGACGTTGTTGTTGCCGGAGTTGAACAGGCCGACGTTGCCGGTACCCGAGTTGAAGCCCGCGGTGATGTTGCCGATGCCAATTTGGTTGTCGCCGCTGAGCCCGATCCCGAAGTTGTTGTTGCCGCTGTTCCCGAAGCCGATGTTGCCGGTACCGAGGTTGCCGAAGCCGATGTTCCCGTTGCCCAGGTTGCCGATGCCGAAATTGCGGCCCCCGGTCGCCGAACCCAGGTTGCCGAAACCGAGGTTGCCGTTGCCGACGTTCCCGCTGCCGATATTGCCGCTGCCGTTGTTGCCGCTGCCGAACCAGTTGCCGCTGCCGTTGTTTCCGTTGCCGAATACGTTGGCATTGCCCTGGTTGCCGCTGCCGAAGTTGTTGGTCCCGACGTTGCCGATGCCCACGTTGGAGACGGCGCTGGCCACCGCACCGGGCAGGCTCTTGGCGAAGTTCTGCCAGGGCGCCAACCGGCTGGCCAACGCCGAGGCGTCGATGTGATAGCCGGACATGGCGGCCACGTCCTGCGCCCACATCCGCTCGTATTGGGCCTCGGTCTCGGCGATCGCCGGGGCCGCGAGCCCGAACAGGTTCGACCTGACCAGGGAAACCAGCCGATTGCGGTTACCGGTAACCGCCCACGGGTGCACCGTCGCGACCAGCGCCGCCTCGAACGCAGCCACCGCCGTCCGAGCCTGGCCGGCCGCCTCTGCGGCCCGGGTGGCCGACGCCATCAGCCCCTTGGCGTAGTTCGCGGCCACCTCCCCCATCGCGATCGACGCCGGACCCTGCCACGCGCCGTTCGCCAGCCCGGACGTGACCGTCGAAAACGACTCCGCCGCGGCCTCCAGCTCGTCGGCCAGGCCGGCCCACGCATTCGCCGCGCCCGCCAGCGGACCCGAGCCGGCACCCGAATACATCAGCGCCGAGTTGACCTCGGGAGAAAACAGCGCAAAATTCATGATTCAACCTTTCACGGCACGCTTCCGTGCCGCGCGAATTGCTGGGCCGACTAAAAGCGAACGTAATGTAATGTGAGCCGCGCCGAACAGGGGTCTGGTTAGTCGAAACAGGCGCGATTTATTAAAGTCATCTCCGACCTTGGCTAAATGGCCAAACATGCAATGCGCCGACTGCATTTAAGGCAACCGGATGATTACTTTCAACTTCCTTTAGAACAGAGCCGGCGTGGCGCCGGGCCGGCCGAGTTCGCCGAAGAGTTGGCCACCGATGCCGCCGGGCCCACCGGGCGCCAGGACGAAGCCCGACCCACTGTCGCCGCCGTCACCGCCGTTGCCGACGAGTTGCGCGTCGCCGCCGGCACCGCCGGGGCGGACCAGCCCGCTCGCGGCGTCCGCATCACCCGAGCGGCCGCCGTCGCCGCCGTTACCGAAGAGTCCGGCCTTTCCGCCGTCGCCGCCCGCACCGCCGAGCGAGGCCGTGCTGGCGCCGCCGCCGGCCCCGCCGGTCCCGCCGTTGCCGAACCATCTGCCGCCGTTGCCAGCGTTGCCGCCGGCGCCGCCGACGCCCCAGAGCGTGCCGGCCTGGGGGCTGCCGCCGGCGCCACCCACGCCGCCGTCGCCGATGTAGCCGGCGTCGCCGCCGTTGCCGCCGATCGCGGCTGACAGAAACTCGTTGCCCGCCCCGCCCGCTCCGCCGGACCCGCCGTTGCCGATCCAGCCGGCGTTGCCGCCGTCGCCGCCGTTGCCGCTCAAACCGCCCTCGGCGATGGCGCCACCGTCGCCGCCGGAACCGCCACTGCCCCAAAGCCGGCCGCCGTTACCGCCGCTGCCGCCGAAGCCGGCCGAAATCGACGAACCGGCCGCGGCTCCGCCGACGCCGCCGGCGCCGCCGGCACCGAACAGGCGGCCGTTACCGCCATGGCCCCCCGCGCCTCCCGAGCTGCCCGCCCCGGCCTCTCCGCCGGCCCCGCCCGCCCCGCCGGCACCGAACACGCCACCGGTTCCGCCTTGGCCGCCCTGGCCGCCGGCACCTCCGTTGTCGGCCGCGCCGCCGACGCCACCCGCGCCGCCGTCGCCGTACACCAAGCCACCGGAACCGCCGGCGCCACCGTTTCCGCCGCCGAACGAGTTCGTGTTGACCCCGCCGGCGCCGCCGACACCGCCCTGGCCGAATAGTCCTGCGCTACCGCCTCGTCCGCCCGCGCCGGCCCACGCGGTGTCTCCGTCGGGACCGCCCCACGGCGCCGTCGCGGAACCGCCCGCACCACCGCTGCCGCCGTTGCCGAACAACAGCCCGCCCCTGCCCCCGTTGCCGCCGGTCGCGCTGTAGAGGCCGGTGCCGCCGAGCCCGCCGTTGCCGCCGTTGCCGATCAGCCCCGCGTTGCCGCCGTTGCCGCCCGCTTGGCCGGCCCCGCCGGCCGCGCCGTTGCCGCCGTTGCCGAAGAGCAGCCCGCCGTCCCCGCCACTGCCGCCCGGGGTGGTGGCGTCCGCGCCGTTGCCGATCAGCGGCCGGCCCAGCAGCGCGCGGGTGGGCGCGTTGATCACCCCCAACAGCTCCTGCAGCGGCGAGACGTTCGCCGCCTCGGCGGCCGCATAGGATCGGGCGCCGGCGCTGAGGATCTCGACGAACTGATCGTGAAACGCCGAAGCCTCGGTGCTCAACGCTTGATAGACCTGGGCGTGGCGGCCGAACAACGCCGCGAGGGCGATCGATATCTCGTCCTGCCCCGCCGCGACCACCGCGGTGGTGGGCGCGCCGGCGAACGCGTTTGCCTCCGCGATCCGCGCCCCGATCCCGCTCAGGTCCGCGGCCGCGGACACGACCAGCTCCGGGCTCGCGATCACATACGACATCGGCTACCTCCCAGCAGGATTGGACTTCCAGCGCGTACGCCGGACCCTATGCCGATCCCGTCAGCCGGTCGCGGGAATGCGCCCGAAAATGCTCAATTCGGTTGCTGACCAGGCAGTTTCGTGACGTGACACGCCGATGACGCGTTGCGTGTGCGCGGTGGCGCGCCGGCTAGATCGTCTGGTGGCGCCCGAAGAATTCGTGGTCTTCGTTGTAGCCGCCGTAGCCGCTGCCGAGCTCCGAATAGTGGGCGACGAACTCGATACCCTTGAGCCACTTCACATGTCGGAAGCCATGCTGCAACTCGTTGCGCAACCGCAAGGGTGCCCCATGGCCGTAGCTGAGCTGTTCGCCGTTCATGTCGTAGGCCAGCATGCTCAGGTGATGGCTCATCTGCTCGATCGGGTGCGCGACATAGTAGGTGCCGCCGTCGGCGCCCGGGCCGAGCGAGTAGAAGACCACCCACTTCGCGTCGGGCAGCGGCTTGACGACGTCCATGATCGTCTGCATCGACACGCCGCCCCATTTCGCCACCCCCGACCAGCCCTGGATGCAGAAGTGCTGGGTGATCTGTTCGTGGTATGGCAGGTCGTGCAGATCGGCGAGCGAGAACTCGGTGGGGTGCTCGACGAGGCCGTAGACCCGAAGCCGCCAATCGACAAACTTGTCGTTCTCCAACTGCTTGTACTCGACGGTTTCCGGATAGGTGCCGTTGTGCCAGAAATACGGCGAGATGTCCTTCTCGGTGAACGCGCCCGGCTTGGGGTTGGTGCGCTCGAACAACCGCTGCAGCGGGCCGATCAGCGCGTAGCCCACCCGTTGCACCACGCGCGGGTGCCGGTAGGTGAGCGGCGTGGCCGCCACCCACGCGGTGACCACCACCACGAGTGCCACGCTGAACACCCAGAAGCCCGCCCAGCCGTTGTCGTCGCGGGCGGCGAACATGTGGTTGAGATTGCGCAGCGCATCGGTGGTGAAGACCATCGTGACGTGCACGACGATGAAGAACAGGAAATACCCGAGGACCAGAAAATGCAGCGACCGCGCGACCTGGATGTTCAGCCGTTTGCTGATCATGGTCAACCGCATTGACAGGGCCGGCGACATGCCCAGCCCGGTGATGAGCGCGAGCGGTGCGGCGACGAACACGGTGGTGAAATAGGCCAGCAGCTGCAGCGAATTGAAGGCAACCCAGGTGTTGTCTTTGGGCCAGCTCAGCGACAGGTATTGAATCGCGACCGACAGGGCATCGGGAAAGACATCCCAGCTGGTCGGCACGAGATGGCGCCATTGGCCGGTGGCGAAGAGCAACACATAGAAGACGGCGCCGTTGGCAAGCCACAGCACGTCAATTCCGAGATGCCACCAGCGCGCCAATCCGATGGAATGGCGAATGCCGGGCAATCCCAACTGCCCGGGCAGCGCGACGGAATCATCCTTGGCCGTCCACAGCGGGTCATCCGGCACCGGCTGCGCGACCCGCAGCCACTCGTCCTTGCCGGGCGTCGCGTTGCGGCTGAAGTAGAGCCGCGGGTGGTCACACAGAATCTGAATGCCGGAACGGATGATGAACATCATCAGGAACAGGTTGAAAAAGTGCGTCCAGTTCACCCAGGCGGGCATCCCCGGGGTCACCCCGGACGGCACGACGGTCCCGGGGTAGCGCCGGATGAAGTCCTGGACGGCCGGCATGTTGTGCAGGCCCTTGCCTATCGCCACCGCCGCGAGCAGGCCGCAAAAGCCGATAGGAAGCAGCCACAGCAGGTTGAGCCACCTGTCCCGGCCGACGCGCAACCGCGGCGCGATCGCCCGCTTGTCCTCCAGCCCGCCCGCCCACGTCTCCGGATTGACGATGTCCTCTGCCCGACGCAGCTCGGAGCGATAGTCCGCGGGGTTCAGCTCGGTGGTCACCTGAGCAGTGTCCGACGATGCGGACCACCTTGTCGCGACGAAAGCGCCGCGAGTCGTCGTGGGCGCACGATCCTGCTGGTCGCGGGCTGCCGGACACGCACGGTTTCGGTTGCGGCAGCCGAGGGCATCATCGGCACGAGGTCGACGACCACGAGCCTTAGTGTGTAGCTGACCGCGGTAGCTGGGAGGCGTGCGTTGGACGGGACACCATTTGGTCGCTACCGCTTGATCGCGTTGCTCGGCCGCGGCGGCATGGGTGAGGTGTGGCGCGCGCACGACACGGAGACCAACCGCACGGTGGCCATCAAGGTGCTGCCGGCCAACATGGCCCAGGACGACACCTTCGTCCAGCGGTTCCGTCGTGAAGCCGAAGCCGCCGCACGGCTCAACAGTCCACACATCATCCCGATCCACGGCTACGGCGAGATCGACGGTCGCCTCTACGTCGACATGCGGCTGATCGAGGGCCGCGATCTGCAGGCCGTGCTGGCCGACGGTCCGCTGCCGGCCGACCGCGCGGTGCGCGTCATCGAGCAGGTCGCGAGGGCGCTGCACGCCGCTCACCGCGTGGGGCTCATCCACCGCGACATCAAGCCGTCCAACATCCTGCTGGACGCCGACGACTTCGCCTACCTGATCGACTTCGGCATCGCCCGCGTCACCGACGAAACGCGAATGACGAAGTCCGGGCACATGATCGGGACCTTCGCCTACATCGCGCCCGAACGCCTGGACCACACCAAGGAGGAGGACGCCCGCGCCGATATCTACGCCCTGGCCTGCGTGTTGTACGAAGCGCTGACCGGGCATCCGCCGTTCGCCGGCACCACGACCGCCCACCTGATCGCCGCACACCTCAACACGCCGCCCCCGCGGGCCTCGCAGTCGCGGCCCAGCGTTCCCCCGAGGATCGACGCCGTCATCGCCACGGGGATGGCCAAGCAGCCCGACCAGCGGTATGCGACGACCCTCGAACTGGCCGACGCCGCCCGCGCGGCGCTCAACGCACCCGCGTACCTTCCGCCGACGGCGCCGACGGTTCAGGCGGTTCAGGCGGTTCAGGCGCCGACCTGGCAGGCACACCGTCCGGCCGCACCGCGGCAACCGGCGCCGCCACCGGTACCCGACCAGCCGCAGGACCTACGCGCCGCCCTCGAACCCACGCCGGTCCCCTTCGCGGCGGAAGACAAGGCCAAGCAGCGCCGGGCGAACGCGATCACGCTGGCCGTGCTTGTGCTGGCGCTGCTGGCGGTGTTGGCGCTCATTACAGGCGTCCTAGTGATGCACCCCGTCTAGGGCTGTCCGAAAAACGGCATCGCCGTGTTGCCGGGCATCATCCGCCGCGCCGAAAGTGAACTGGCTGCGAGAAAACGACGGTGATTTCGCAGGAAATTCACTCTCGGCGAGAACACCGGCGCGGTTAGTCCTCTCAGTAGTCCTTGAGCTCGATCGAGTGCACGATCCGGTCGAAGACCTCCTGCGGGATGGGCGCGCCGCCGGGAATGTTGTCGACGACCAGCCACTGATTGCGTAGCACGTAGTCGTGGAACTCGTCGTAGTAGTTCTTGAAGGCCTGCGCGTAATCGTCGCCCGCCGCTTTGAGCTCTCCGGCCAGCACGTAGGCGCCCAGGATCGCGACGCTGGTCCCCTGCCCCGACAACGGTGAGCAGCAGTAGGCGGCGTCGCCGACCAGCACCACCCGGCCCTGGGCCCAGCGGTCCATCTTGATCTGCGACATCTCGTCGAAGTAGAAGTCCGGCGCCTCGCGCATGTACTCCAGCAGCTGCGGGCGCACCCAGCCGTCGTCGGCCATCCGGCGCTGCAGCTCGGCGAACTGGGCCGCTCGGTCGCGGTAGTCGATGCGTAGCTCGGGGTCCATGAAGCCGAGCATCGCGCGGGCCTCGGCGTTGCCGCGAGCGCTGTAGACGCCGGCCATGCTGTTCTCGCCGTAGTGCCAGGTCTGCCAGTAATCCAGGTCCAGGAAGTTGGGCACGGTGAAGATCGCCGCGAAGGTGCCCAGCCGGTCGATGTACTTCTCCTCGTCGCCGAACACCAGCGCGCGCACGTTGGAGTGCAGCCCGTCGGCGCCGATCACCAAATCGAAGTCGCGGGTGTCGGCCTGATCGAAGGTGACCGTGACTCGGGCGCCGTCGTCCTGCAGCGCGGTGATGGTGTCGTCGAATTGGTATTCGACGTCGATTTTCGTTGCGTCGTACAGCAATTCGAGGAGGTCGTCGCGCAGCAGCTCGATGTCGGGGCTCCAGATCGGGCCGTGCGTGGGTGTCGACTCGGTGTCGTCGGACAGGGTGTTGCCGTCGCCGTCCACCACCGACGCGCCGCGGATCCGGGTCCGGAAATAGTCCGCGGCCGCGCGCAACTGCATGCGCTCGAGCACCTCGAGCGCCGGCCCCCGCACGTCGATCGCCTGACCGCCCCGGCTCAGCCCGGGTTGACGTTCGACGATGGTCACCGAACAGCCGTGCCGCGTGAGCCAGTACGCCGCGGTCATCCCCGCGACGCTGGCGCCCGACACCAGAACTTCCGTCACTTGACTCCTGCCATCCCTGCGGCGTTGCCGAAAATGTCGTCGAGCATCGCCGGAGTCAACCTACCGGTGAACATGTTCTGCTGGCTCGGGTGGTAGCAGCCGAGCAAACGCACACCGGACGGCAGTTCGGCAACGACGCCGTGTCCGAACCGGGGTTTGGGCGCCACCGACACACCCGCCATCCGCAGCGCGACCTGCCAGGCGAATCCGCCCAGCGCGACCATCACCCGGACGTGCGGGGACACCAGCCGCCACTCGGCGGCCAGCCAGGGCGCGCAGGTGTCCCGCTCGGCGGGCGTCGGCGCGTTGGCCGGCGGCGCGCAGCGCACCGGCGCGACGATCCGGACCTGGTTGGCCCGCAGGCCGTCCGCCGCGTCGACGCTGGTCGGCTGGTTCACCAGGCCCGCCCGGTACAGCGCGGCGTAGAGCTGATCACCGGACCGGTCGCCGGTGAACATCCGACCGGTGCGGTTGGCGCCGTGGGCGGCGGGGGCCAGGCCGACGATCAGCAAGCGGGGCCGCTCCGATCCCCAGCCCGGCACCGGCCGTCCCCAGTAGGGCTGGTCGGCGAAGGCGCGGCGTTTGACGACGGCGACCTCCTCGCGCCAGGCGACCAGCCGCGGGCACGCCCGGCACACGCTGCTCGCCGCGTCGAGTTCGCCGATCGAGCGCGCCCCGGCGGCCAGCTCCACGACCTGCGCCGCGTCGGCGGCCACCGGAGTCTGCGGGGTGGCGCGATCGCCCGGCCAGCCGGAGCCGGGCGGCACCGGCGAGGCGTAACCCTTGCCGGTATTGGGATGGGTGAGCACACGACCATCCTGCCCGGCTGTGAAATTCGGTGGTTGCGGTCGCCGGTTTGGCGCTAAATTCAGCCGCGATATCCCATGAGCACACGCAGCCGCGTCCCGGCATTCCTGGTCCTGTTCGCCACCCTGGCGGCCTGCGCGGGCGACGGCATCTCGCTGGTCGCGTTCCCCTGGCTGGTGTTGCAGCGGCAGGGCAGCGCGGGCCAGGCGTCGATCGTCGCGGGCGCGACGACGCTGCCGTTGCTGGTTTCCACGCTGCTCGCCGGTGCGGCCGTCGACCACTTCGGGCGGCGACGGGTGTCGATGATCGCCGACATGCTGTCCGGCGCCGCGGTCGCGGGCGTCCCGGTGGTGGCGTTGACGTTCGGCGCGGACGCGGTCAACGTCTGGGTGCTGGCCGCGCTGGGCGCGTGCGCGGCGGCGTTCGACCCGGCCGGGATCACCGCCCGCCAGTCCATGCTGCCCGAGGCCGCGGCTCGCGCCGGCTGGTCGCTGGACCGGGTCAACAGCCTCTACGAGGCGATCCTGAACCTGGCATTCATGGTGGGCCCGGGCATCGGCGGCCTGATGATCGCGACGGTCGGCGGCATCACCACGATGTGGATCACGGCCGGGGCGTTCGCGTTGTCGATCCTGGCGATGTCGGTCCTGCGCCTCGAGGGCGCCGGCCGGCCCGTCCGCGCGACACGGCCCGGCGGCCTGCTGTCGGGGGTCACCGAGGGGCTGCGGTTCGTCTGGAGCCTGCGGGTGCTGCGCACGCTGGCGCTGATCGACCTCGTCGTCACCGCGCTGTACCTGCCGATGGAGACCGTGCTGTTCCCGAAGTACTTCAGCGACCGACACCAGCCGGGGCAGCTGGGTTCGGTGCTGGTGGCGCTGTCGCTGGGCGGGCTGGTCGGCGCGCTGGGCTATGTGGCCCTGGCCAAGCGGTTGCCGCGGCGCACGATCATGCTGACCGCGGTGCTCACCTTCGGGGCGGCCGCTGTGGCCATCGCCGTGCTGCCGCCGCTGCCGGTGATCCTGGTGCTGGTGGGGCTGGTCGGCCTGGTCTATGGCCCGATCCAGCCGATCTACGCCTACGTGGTGCAGACCCGGGCGCCCACGGAGCTGCGCGGCCGGGTGGTGGGCGTGATGGCGTCGCTGGCGTATGCCGCGGGCCCGTTGGGGTTGCTGCTGGCCGGCCCGCTGACCGACGCGGCCGGATTGCGGGTGACGTTCCTGGCGCTGGCGCTGCCGATTGTGGCGACGGGACTGGTCTGCGTCCGGTTGCCGTCGTTGCGGGAACTGGACCGGGCGCCGGAGGCTGAACCGGTCGTAGCATCGGGTACGTGAACGCTCTGGACAGCCTGATCGCCGAGTTGCCCGACGGGATGGTGGTCACCGACCCCACCGTGACCGAGGGATACCGGCACGACCGCGCCCTGGATCCGTCGGCGGGCAAGCCGCTGGCGGTGGTCCGGCCGCGGCGCACCGAGGAGGTGCAGACCGTGCTGCGCTGGGCGACGGCGCACAAGGTGCCGGTGGTGCCCCGCGGCGCCGGCAGCGGGCTTTCCGGCGGGGCGACCGCGGTGGACGACGGGATCGTGCTGTCGACGGAGAAGATGCGCGACATCACCGTCGACCCCGTGACGCGCACGGCCGTATGCCAGCCCGGCCTGTACAACGCCGAGGTCAAGCAGGCCGCCGCCGAGCATGGCCTGTGGTATCCGCCGGACCCGTCGTCGTTCGAGATATGCAGCATCGGCGGCAACATCGCCACCAACGCCGGCGGGCTGTGCTGCGTGAAGTACGGCGTCACCACCGACTACGTGCTGGGCATGCAGGTGGTCCTGGCCGACGGCACCGCGGTGCGGCTCGGCGGGCCGCGGCTGAAGGATGTCGCGGGGCTGTCGCTGACCAAGCTGTTCGTCGGTAGCGAAGGCACGCTGGGCGTCGTCACCGAGGTGACGCTGCGGCTGCTGCCGGCCCAGAACACCTCGAGCGTGGTGGTGGCGTCGTTTGGTTCGGTGTCGGATGCCGTGGATGCCGTGCTCGGGGTGAGCGCGCGGCTGCGGCCGTCGATGCTGGAATTCATGGATCAGGTGGCGATCAACGCCGTCGAGGACACGCTACGGATGGACCTGGACCGGTCGGCCGCGGCGATGCTGGTGGCCGGCTCCGACGAGCGCGGTCGCGCGGGCGCCGAGGACGCTTCGGTAATGGCCTCGGTCTTCGCGGAAAACGGTGCTACCGAGGTGTTTTCGACCGATGACCCCGACGAGGGTGAGGCGTTTGTCGCCGCGCGGCGGTTCTGCATACCGGCGGTCGAGGCCAAGGGATCGCTGCTGCTGGAGGACGTCGGGGTGCCGCTGCCGGCGCTGGGCGCGCTGGTCACCGGCATCGCTTCGATTGCCGAGGAGCGGGACCTGATGATCTCGGTGATCGCGCACGCTGGCGACGGCAACACCCACCCGCTGCTGGTGTTCGACCCCGCCGACGCCGCGATGGCCGAGCGCGCGCAGCTGGCGTACGGCGAAATCATGGACCTGGCCGTCGGGCTGGGCGGCACGATCACCGGGGAACACGGCGTCGGCCGGTTGAAGCGGCCGTGGCTGGAGGGGTTTTTGGGCCCCGACGTGCTGGACCTCAACCGCCGGATCAAGCGGGCGCTGGATCCCGACGGCATCCTCAACCCGGGCTCGGGGATCTAGCTTTCTGTCTTTTGGTTTCTCTGCCGAACGTGCGACTGGCCGCACACTCGGCGCTGGGCAGGGGCATTGACAGCATGGGCGATATGTCGTACGAATGAGACATGACTGCTGCCGTGTCTCACGAAGCTCCAGCGAAGTTCGTCCTGGCCACCGCGGAGACCTGGGACAACCCGTGGCCGATGTACCGCGCGCTGCGTGACCACGACCCGGTGCACCACGTCGTCCCCGCGGGACATCCGGAGAACGACTACTACGTGCTGTCCCGGCACGCCGACGTATGGGCGGCCGCGCGCGATCACCAGACGTTCTCCTCGGCAGAGGGCCTGACGGTCAACTACGGCGACCTGGACATGATCGGGCTGCGGGACAACCCGCCGATGGTGATGCAGGACCCGCCGGTGCACACCGAGTTCCGCAAGCTGGTGTCGCGGGGGTTCACGCCGCGACAGGTCGAGGCCGTCGAACCCAAGGTGCGCGAGTTCGTCGTCGAGCGCATCGAAAGGCTCCGCGCCAACGGCGGCGGTGACATTGCCGCCGAGTTGTTCAAGCCGCTGCCGTCGATGGTCGTCGCGCACTATCTCGGTGTGCCGGAAGAGGACTGGGCGCAATTCGACGGCTGGACCCAGGCCATCGTCGCGGCCAACACCGCCGAGGGGGGCATCGCCGGCGCGCTGGAAACGGTCGGCGACGCCGTCGGGACGATGATGGCCTACTTCACCGCGCTGATCGACCGGCGCCGCACCGAACCCGAGGACGACACGATCTCGCATCTGGTGGCGGCGGGGGTCGGCGCCGAGGGGGATGTCGCCGGCATTCTGTCCATCCTGGGGTTCACGTTCACCATGGTCACCGGCGGCAACGACACCGTCACCGGCATGCTCGGCGGGTCGATGCCGTTGCTGCACGAGCGGCCCGACCAGCGCCGGCTGCTGACCGACGACCCGGACCGCATCCCCGACGCGATCGACGAGCTGCTGCGCCTGACCTCCCCGGCGCAGGGGCTGGCCCGCACGGTCACCCGCGACGTCACGATCGAGGACACCACCATCCCGGCCGGTCGCCGCGTGCTGCTGCTGTACGGGTCCGGCAACCGCGACGAGCGCCAATACGGCGACGACGCGGGCGAACTCGACGTGGCCCGGCGCCCCCGCAACATCCTGACCTTCAGCCACGGCGCACACCACTGCCTGGGTGCCGCCGCGGCCCGCATGCAGTCGCGGGTGGCGCTGGGCGAGCTGCTGACCCGCTGCCCGGGCATCGAGGTCGACGTGGCAAACATCGTCTGGTCCGGCGGCAGCTATGTGCGGCGGCCGCTGTCGGTGCCGGTGACCCTCTGATGGACTGGCTGGCCGAACACCGCAGCGAGGCCGCCGCGGACCGGATCCTCGACGCCGCCGAGCAGCTCTTCACCGAGCGGGACCCCGCGGCCGTCGGCATGAACGAAATCGCCAGGGCCGCGGGGTGTTCCCGCGCGACGCTGTACCGCTATTTCGACAGCCGGGAGGCGCTGCGCACCGCGTACGTACACCGCGAGACGCATCGGCTGGGCCGCGAGATCATGCGGCGGATCGAGCGCATCGAGGAACCGCGCGAACGGCTGATCGCCAGCATCACCGCCACGCTGCGGATGGTGCGCGAAAACCCTGCCCTGGCCGCATGGTTCGGCGCCACCCGCCTGCCGCTCGGCGGCGAGCTGGCCGGGCGGTCCGAGGTGATCACCGCCCTGGCGGCGGCGTTCCTGAGCTCGCTGGGCCCCGTCCTGGATCCCCAGGACGCCGCCGCCGTGCAACGACGGGCGCGCTGGGCGGTGCGGGTGATCATCTCGCTGCTGATGTTCCCCGGACGGGACGAGGCCGACGAGCGGGCGATGATCGACGAGTTCGTCGCCCCCATTCTGGCGCCGGTTGTGACACCCGCCACAGCTCGGCAAGTTCCCTAGCTGATTGGCGCCAAATCACGGGCGCGTCGAGTTCCGACCGGGCCATTTCGCGGGAATCGCTTAAGCTGACGGCGGACGGGCGCTATGTTATTGGCAAGTTATTGGCAAATCGATCATCACTGATCGCGGGCCCGATACCGGCTGAGGTTTCTCGGCCCCGGGCGTGAGTGTGTGAGCCAAGCTTCACACGGAAGGACTGGCCATGAGCTTCCCGATGCAGCCCCCGGAGATCATCTCCCAGCTGATGCGGATGGGCGCTGGGTCGGGTCCGATGCTCAACGCGGCCGCGGCCTGGAACGGGCTGGCCAGCGAACTGCGGTCGGCGGCGCAGTCCTTTTCGTCGGTGACCTCGGGCCTGGCGAATCAGGCCTGGCAGGGCGCGGCGGCGCAGGCGATGGCCCAGGCGGCCGCGCCGTACACCGCGTGGCTCACCGCGGCGGCCGGTCAGTCCGAAGCGGCCGCGACCCAGGCCATGGCCGTGGTGTCCGCGTTCGAGGCGGCCTTCGAGGCCACCGTGCCCCCGATGGCGGTGTCCATCAATCGCGCGATCACCAACGCGCTGGCAAACGCGAACCTGTTCGGCTTGAACTTTCCCGCGATCGCGCAAAAAGAGATGGAATACGCCGAGATGTGGGCGCAGGACGTCGGCGCGATGGCCGGCTACCACGCCGGCGCCTCGGCGGCCTGGTCGCAACTGGCGCCCGTCGCGCAGCTGATGTCGACCCTGCCCGGGATGATCGGCGGGGCGGCGAAGGCGGGAGCCGGCGGGGCGACGCCGACCACGACGGGCCCGATGTCCGGGTCGCCGGGCGGGGCGTCCGGCGGCGCGCAGTCCTCGGATGCGGCCGCGTCGCCGGCCGCGCTGGGCGGGGCTGCGTCGGCGGCCTCGGCGGTCGGGGCGGCCGGCCTGCTGGCGCCGGTGACCCCGGCCGCGGCACCGATGCAGGACGCGGCGGCACCCGCCGCGGCGGGCCCGGGCTCTGCCGCGGCCCCACCGACAGCCCCGACGCCGCACGCGGCGGCCGGGACCGGGGCGCCGCCGGGACTGGGCGGCGCGGCCGGCCAGGTGGCCATGATGTCGATGATGGCCGCATCGTCGGCAAGCGCAGCCGGCGGCACCGCACCCGCGCAGCAGGCGCCCGCAAAGGCCCCGGCACCGGCGCCCGAGCCGGTCGCGGTGGTGGCCGAGCCGGAGGAGGTCGTGCGCCCGGCCGCGGTGCCGATCAGTTCGTCGGGCGCGCTGGCCGCGGCACCGTCGGCGGCGGCGCAGGAAGCGCCGAAGAAGCCGGCCGCCGCCCAGCAAGCCGAGGAGGCCGGCGCCGAGCGGGTGCGGATCGAGTTACCGGAGTGGGAGCCGAGGGCTCACGCCACCCAATAGGCCTGCGCTTTGATCGAGTGCTTCGGGATGCCGAAGTCCTCGCGCAGGACCCTGGCGACGTGTCGCGTGGTGCGGGTGTTGCAGGCGACCCAGCCGAAATGGTCGGCCGCGTCGAACGCCGCCGAGCGCACCGCCTCCAGCAGCGCGTCGCCGCGGTCCCGATCGACCCAGGTGACGTCCTCTGGACGGACCACGGGCAGGTCCTTGTCGTCGTCGCAGGCCGCCTCGAGAAAGACGTGGGCGGGGGCGTCGCCGACGGCTTCCAGCAGGGAGTTGATCGCCGGCAGCGACGCGGTGTCACCGACGACGACGTACCCGCTGGGCGCCGGGTCCGGGATGGCGAACTTGCTGCCCAGCACCGTCGCCTCGATGGTGTCGCCGGGTTGCGCGTTGCGCGCCCAATCCGACGCGCGGCCGTCGTGCAGGGCGAACTCGACGTCGAAGGTGTCTTCCTCGGGATTCGGGTCCACCAGCGTGTAGCCGCGCTGGTGGCCGCTGGCGAACCAGAGCCGGATCCACATCGTCGGGTGTACGGCGTGGCGGGCCAGCATGCCGTCGGCGTCGAAGCTCAGGCTCAGATAGCGCGGGCCGATCTGGCGCCGGCCGGTCACGGTGAGCCGGTAGTCGCCGGCCCCCATCAGCTTCAGCACCGCGCCCTGCCAGCCCCGCGACGGCTTAAGTTCGGTCATGTGTCCTGACGCCCTTCGTCGGATTGCCAACTTAGGTCAGGGTAACCTAACTCCGCCGTGGGCGGCGTGGGGGTCGGATGGCCGGCCCGCCGAACGGGTCAGTCCCGGACGCGGGTCATCACGTGCAGCAGCCAGGCGAACGGGATCGTCACCGCCATCGTCGAGACGAACAGGTACAGCATCGAGCCGGTGTAAACGTGCGCCCGCACGATGTAGTCCATCGCGAACTCCATGGTGATCAGGTGGACCAGGAAGATCTCGTAGGAGATCTCGCCCAGCCACACCATCGGCCGGCTGGCCAGCAGCCGGGAATACCAGCCGTGTGCGGGCGGGTCGCCCGGCAGGGCCAGCGGCGCCACCGCCAACCCCGCGATGACGGCGTAGAAGATCATCTTCACCACCGCCTCGCTCAGCGTCGCCGGCGACGTCGTCGGCGCCCCCGCGATCGGGGTGGCGGCGATGAAGTAGCTGACCACCGCCAGCGGGAGGGCGACAAACGCGTAGCAGCGCACCCCCATGGCGGCCAGCACGGTCAGCAACATGCCGACCAAAAACCAGATCAGGTACGACGGCAGCCACAGCCGGGCGCCGCTGGCCTGCGGGAACCAGGAACACAGGTGCACCAGGCTCATCCAGGCCGGGCTGATCAGCATCAGCCCCAGCAGCGTGCCCACCACGAGCTTCGGCTGCCAGCGGCGCTGACAGATCACCACCAGCAGCAGGTAGGCCAGCAGCGGCAGCAGGACGTAGAAGGCGCCCTCCACCGCCAGGCTCCACATCTGGGTCAGCCCCTGGTGCAGATACGAGCCCAGGTAGCCGTTGGTGTAGATCTGCGTGAGCGTGAGGTTGCGGATCAGCCCCTCCACGCTGTGCCCGGGGTTGGGCCCCGCCTCGTGGAAGTGGTAGAGCACATAGGCGAATAGCACGGTGACGACGTAGGCCGGCATGATGCGCCGAACCCGGTGCCATGCATAGCGTTTCAGCGATGGGTCGGGGCCGCCGGTTGCGGCCGCCTGTACCCACGGCCGGAACAGCAGGAAGCCGGACAGCACGAAGAAGATGGGGACACCGATCTCCATGCGGGCGGTGATCAGGCCCCAGTAGCCCTGGACGTACTTGCCGGTGGTGTAGGCGGCGTGGGTGGCGACGACGAGGATCGCCGCGACCGCGCGGATGCCGGTGAGCGACGCGACCCGGTCCACGCGCGATGTCTGCTCGAGGCCCCCCTGAGCGTCCTGCTCCTCGGACAGCGTCATTCGGCGTGCTTCCGACGCGGTTTGCCGCCGTCGCGCGCGCGGGACTTACTCGGCGAACGCTCCGGACGGAGGTCGATCAGCACGCCCGAGATGCGGGTGTTCTCCAGCTTTTTCAGTGTCGCCCTGGGCAATCGCGGCGGCAGTTCCACCAGCGAGAAGTCCGGGCCGATGGCGATGTGGCCGAAATCGCTGCGGTGCAGGCCGCCCTCGTTGGCGATGGCGCCCACGATGGCACCCGGGCCGATCTTGTGCCGCTTGCCGACGGAGATCCGGTAGGTCGCGAAATCGCGTGCTTGCCTGGGCTTTTCGGGACGATCCCGCCGTTCGGGGCGCTCCCGGCGTTCGGGCGGCGGTTCGGGCGCCATTAGGAACGCTTCGCCGTCGCGGGATTGCAGCGCCAGCGCCGCGGCGATGTCGGCCATCGGGACGTCGTGCTCGCGTTCGTAGTCCTCGACCAGCCGGCGGAACAGCTCGATGCCGGGCGCGCCGAGCGCGTCGGTGATGGAGTCGGAGAACTTGGCGACCCGCTGCGCGTTGACATCCTCGACGGAGGGCAGCTCGGCCTCGGTAAGCGTTTGGCGCGTGGCCTTTTCGATCGACTTGAGCAGGTGGCGCTCGCGCGGGGAGACGAACAGCAGCGCCGCGCCCTTGCGGCCGGCGCGTCCGGTGCGCCCGATGCGGTGCACGTAGGACTCGGTGTCGTGCGGGATGTCGTAGTTGAGCACGTGCGAGATGCGATCCACGTCCAGGCCGCGGGCGGCCACATCGGTGGCCACCAGAATGTCGATGCCTTTGGCGCCACCCTCTTTCAGCGCCGCGATGGTGCGCTCCCGCTGCCCCTGCGGGATGTCGCCGTTGATGGCGACCGCGGAAAACCCTCGGGCGCGCAGCTTTTCGGCGACCTCCTCGGTGGCCTGCTTGGTGCGCACGAAGACGATCATCGCCTCGAACGGCTCGACCTCGAGCACCCGCGTCAGGGCGTCCATCTTGCGCGGGCCGGCGACCTGGATGTAGCGCTGCGAAATGTTCTCCGCCGTAGCGGTTTTGGCCTTGAACGTGACCTCGAGCGGGTCATGCAGATACTTGGTGGTGATCTTGCGGATCGCCGGCGGCATGGTCGCCGAAAACAGTGCCACCTGTTTGTATTCCGGGGTGTCGGACAGGATGCGTTCGACGTCTTCGGCGAAGCCCATCGCGAGCATCTCGTCGGCCTCGTCGAGCACCAGGTAGTCGACGTGCGATAGGTCCAGGGTGCCGCGCTCCAAATGGTCGATGACGCGGCCGGGGGTGCCGACCACCACCTGGGCGCCGCGCCGCAGGCCGGCCAGCTGGATGGCGTAGGAGGAGCCGCCGTAGATGGGCAGCACGTTGATCTGCGGCAGGCGGGCGCCGTAGCGCCCGAACGCCTCGGCCACCTGCAGCGCCAGCTCGCGGGTGGGGGCGAGGACCAGGGCCTGGGTGGCCTTGCTGGCGACGTCGATCTTGGACAGGATCGGGATCGCGAACGCCGCCGTCTTGCCGGTGCCGGTCTGCGCCAGCCCGACGACGTCGGAGCCCGCCAGCAGCGCCGGGATGGTCTCGGCCTGGATGGCGGTGGGCGACTCGTAGCCGACGTCGCCGATCGCCTGCAGGACCTTGGGATGAATCTGCAGGTCGGCGAAGGTGGTTTCGGGGGGATTCTCCGGGATGGTCATTTGGTGTGGAGTTTAGTGGGGAGCCCCGGCTTGGACGCGAGCGTGCGCTGATGTACAGCGACACGCCGCGTCCGCGGTACGCCTGGGCACCTCGCGGGGGGCCGCCGGCGCCGCCGTTGCCGCCGTTGCCGGTCAGGCCCCGAGATCACCGTCGTCGTTCGACGTACCAATGGCTTTCATAAAATCGCGTGGCGGTGTTCGCGTGTGCGGGCACATGTGGGTAGCCTGCAGCGCTGTGTGGTCGTTATCCAGCCGGCTCGTGGGCCTGGCCGCTGTCACACTTCTGGCGCTGACGGGCTGCGGTTCGGGCGACTCGACGGTCGCGAAGACGCCGCACGCCACGACCCCGGCCGCGGGGACCGGTTCGGTCACGGCTTCGGCGGCGCCGGCCCCGACGGCAGCGCCGCCCACCAGCAGCGCGCCGGCCGACCCGTGCGCGGTCAACCTGAGCTCGCCGACGATCGCCAAGGTGGTCTCCGAGCTGCCTCGCGACCCGCGCAGCCAGCAGTCGTGGAATCCGGAGCCGCTGGCCGGCAACTACAACGAGTGCGCGCAGCTGTCGGCGGTGGTCGTCAAGGCCAACACCAACGGCGACAACCCGAACACCCGCGCGGTGATGTTCCATCTCGGCAAGTTCATCCCGCAGGGCGTGCCGGATACCTACGGGTTCAAGGGAATCGACGCCTCGCAGAGCACCGGCGACACCGTAGCGCTGACGTACGCCAACGGCATCGGGCTGCCGGCCGTCGTCAAGTTCCGCTGGAACGGCACCGGCGTGGAGCTGATCGCCAACACGCGCTAGGGCTGACCCGCTATTCCGGGCGTGCCGAGCAGGCCGGCCTTGCCGCCGGCACCGCCAGCCCCCTTCGCCGGTCCCTCTCCGCCGTTGCCGCCGTTGCCGCCATTGCCGAACAGCGATGCGTCGCCGCCCTTGCCGCCGTCGCCGCCGGTGCCTGAGGACACGCTCTCCCCGCCGGCGCCTCCGCTGCCGCCACTGCCGATCAGCCCGGATTTGCCGCCGTCCCCGCCCATTCCACCGTCGCCGCTGGCGGCGAACCCGCCGATGCCGCCCGCGCCTCCGGAACTGGAGAGCAGGCCGCCGTTGCCGCCGGCGCCGCCGCCTCCGCCGAACGAAGATCCGGTCCCACCCGCACCGCCCGCTCCGCCGACGCCGAGGAGCGCACCGGCGCCGCCGCCGGCGCCGCCTTCCCCACCGCCGAAGCCGAGGCCGTTTCCGGCGCCGCCGGTGCCCCCCGAGCCGCCGGCGCCGTACAGGCCGCCGCTGCCGCCCTTGCCGCCGGTTCCGCCATCGGCATGCAGGCCGAGGCCGCCCGAGCCGCCGGAGCCTCCGGTGGCGCCGGACAATATGCCGGCGTTGCCGCCGACGCCGCCGTCACTCGCGGCCGCACCGTCGCCGCCCGAGCCACCCCCGGCACCGCCGGCACCACCGGAGCCGGCGAAGATCCCGCCCGCGCCGCCCGCCCCGCCGGTCCCGCCGGCCATCCCGGAGCCGGTGACGTACCCCCCGGTTCCGCCCGCGCCGCCCGCGCCGCCGGCGCCGTACAGCCCGCCGCCGCCACCCCGGCCCCCAGTCCCGCCGACCCCTGAGGAGAAGGTGCTCGTGGTGTCGCCACCGGCACCGCCCGTGCCGCCGGCACCGCCTGCGCCGCCGGAGAATATGCCCGCATTGCCCCCGGCCCCGCCATGACCGCCACTGCCACCGTCGAAGCCTGCCCCGCCGGCCCCACCAGCACCGCCGGTGCCGGCGAAGATGCCGCCGATACCACCGGTCCCACCGGTCCCCCCGGCCTGCACGGCAGTGATGCCGGACCCGCCGGTGCCGCCCGCGCCGCCGGCGCCGAACAGGCCGGCGGCACCACCGGTCCCGCCACTTCCGCCGTTGAGCCCGCCGACACCGCCCGCCCCGCCCGCGCCGGCCAAGAAGCCGCCGTGCCCGCCGACTCCGCCCGTCGCCGCGATGGTGCCGACTCCCCCACTGCCGCCGGTGCCACCGACGCCGAACAGTCCGGCGGCACCGCCGGCGCCGCCGGTCCCGCCCGTGGTGCCGACCGTGCCGGCGCCGCCGCTGCCGCCGCTGCCGCCGCTGCCGTACAAGAGGCCGCCGTTGCCACCGGCGCCGCCCGGCCCGCCGGTGGCGCCGAATCCGCCGGCCCCGCCGGCCCCGCCGGTGCCGATCAGTCCCGCGTTCCCGCCTTTGCCACCGGGGCCCCCGGAACCCGAAAAACCGGATCCACCGTTGCCGCCGTTGCCGATGATCCACCCGCCGTCGCCGCCGGCAAGCCCACTGCCCGGCGCGGCGTTGGCGCCGTTGCCGAACAGCGGGCGCCCCGTCAGGGCCTGGACCGGCGAAAACACCCCGAGGCTCTGCAGCGGCGACGCGTTGGCGGCTTCGGCCGCGGCGTAGGCGTTGCCCGCGCCGTTCAACGCCTGGACGAACTGGGCGTGAAAGTTCGCCGCCTGCGCGCTGAGCGCCTGATATCGGCTGGCGTGGTTGGAGAACAGCGCGGCGATCGCCGCCGAGACGTCGTCCGCGCCGGCGGCCAGCAACGCGCTCGTCGGGCCCGCGGCGGCCGAATTGGCCGCGCTGAGCGAGGAGCCGATGCCCGCGACGTCCTCCGATGCTGCCGCTAGCGCTTCCGGTATGGCGTTCAGATACGACGACATGCGGGAATCGTCGCCCGCGGCGGGCCGGGCGGTGTCAGTATCGGGCTACTGAACTGCCGGGGACTTGGCGGCGGGATGTACGGACGACGTATGCATCGCGCGCTCGGCGGCGGGATGGGTTAGATGCGGGCGGCGAGTGTCGGGTTGTGACACGGTTCCGGGCGTATCGCGTGACTTAACCCGACACTCGGCGACGGGACGGGTCAGATACGGCCGCGGCGAGTGTCGGGTCAGGCGCCGTCGGCGCCGTCGGCGCCGTCGCCGCCGTTGGCCCCGCCGATGACGCCACCGAGTCCGCCGATACCGCCGCCGCCCTTGGCACCGCCGAGCGCAGTACCGGCGCCGCTGCCGCCGTCGCCGCCGTCGCCGCCCGTACCGCCCGCGCCGCCGAGGGTGGGGCTGGTGCCACCGGCGCCACCGGTACCGCCGCCACCCGCGGCACCGCCGGCGCCGTTGGCGGGAGCACCGTCACCACCGCCACCACCGTGGCCGCCGGCACCGCCCTTGCCGCCGGTGAAGCCGCTGGACGCGGCCCCGCCGACGCCGCCCGTGCCGCCGCCACCGCCCTGGCCGCCGGACCCGCCGACGCTCGGCTGCCCGCCTGAACCCGACGTGCCGCCGCCACCGCCGTCGCCGCCGGCACCGCCCTCGCCGCCCATGCCGCCGTTGGCGTTCAGGCCGGTCTTGTCGGCGCCGCTGCCGCCGTCGCCGCCGAGGCCACCGGCGCCGCCGCTGCCGCCCCTGCCATTCGTTCCGTTGATGTCACCGGCATTGCCACCGCCGCCGCCGTAACCGCCGGTGCCACCGGCACCACCGGTGGCGCCGGTACCCGCGGCAGCCCCACCGCCGTCGCCGCCGACACCGCCGGCACCGGCATTGCCGCCGTTGCCGAACTTGCCGCCGCTGCCGGCATTGCCGCCGTTGCCGCCAAATCCGCCGTTGCCGCCGTCGCCGGCCAACACCTGGCCGTCGGCCAGACCGCCGCGGCCGCCGTCGCCGCCCTGGCCGCCCGCGCCACCATTGCCGTTGATGCCGCTGCCGCCGGGACCGGCGTTGCCGCCCGCGCCGCCACTGCCGCCATGACCGCCCGCGCCGCCTTCACCGGCCGTGTTGTCGATCCCGCCGGTATCGGCACCGCCGTCAGCGCCTAGGCCGCCGCGACCGCCGGTACCGCCCGCGCCGCCGTTGGCGTTGGTGCCGGTGCCGTTGCCGCCCTTGCCACCCTGGCCGCCGTCGCCGCCGAATCCGCCCCAGTTGTTGTCGCCGGCCGCGCTGCTGCCGCCGTTGCCGCCGTTGCCGCCGCCCCCGCCGACGCCGCCCTGGACGGCCCCGTTGCCGCCGGTGCCGCCCGCGCCACCGCTGCCGGCGAAGCCGCCGAAGGCCTCGTAGCCCGTCCCGGCGTTGCCCGAGTCACCGCCGACGCCCCCGGCGCCGCCCGCCCCGCCGACGCCGGTTGTGCCGGTGCCGCCACCGCCGCCCGCGCCGCCGTCGCCGCCGAAGCCGCCGGAGCCACCCGAGCCGGACGTGAGGATCTGAATGCCGCCGTCGCCGCCGAGGCCACCCTTCCCCCCGCCGCCGCCGGCCCCGCCATTGGTGGCGCCGGTGCCGCCCGTCCCGCCGGCACCGCCGGCCCCGCCCCCGCCGCCGCTGGTCGGGTTTCCGTAGAAGTCGTTGGCGCCATCGCCGCCGTGACCGCCGCCGCCGCCGGCCCCACCGCTGCCTGCCTGACCGCCGACGCCCGTCGTTCCGGTGCCGCCGTTACCGCCGGCGCCGCCCTGACCGCCCTGGCCGCCGAGACCGCCGCCCGCGGGGGCGCCGGTCGTGCCGCCATCTCCGCCCAGGCCACCCACGCCGCCTTTGCCGCCCGTGCCGCCGGTCGGACCGGCTCCGCCGGCCCCGGCGTCGCCGCCCTCGCCGCCGGCTCCGCCGTCTCCCGCGATCGTGGTCTGGGCGGCGGCACCGCCGTTACCACCGACGCCGCCTTCGCCCCCGTCGCCGCCGTGGCCCGCGACGCCGCCGGTGCCGACGGTCCCGGCATCCCCGCCGGCGCCGGCGTAGCCGCCTCTACCACCGCTGCCGCCCTGGCCGCCGGCGATGCCGAGGGCCGTGTTGTCATGCCCGTCGGCGCCGTTGCCGCCCAAGCCGCCACTGCCGCCGGCCCCGCCGCTGCCGGCGATGCCGGTCGCGTCGCCGGCCTTGCCGCCGCTGCCCCCGAGCCCGCCCCCACCGCCGTCGCCGCCGGCAGCACCGGTGTTTGCGGCGGCGTTGCCGCCGGCGCCGCCCTGACCACCGGCGCCCCCGTTGCCGCCGTTGCCGCCGTGACCGCCGGTGCCGGCGTCCCCGCCATTGCCGCCCTCATACCCGCCGCCGCCCTGGCCGCCGTGCCCGTCGCCGGTCGGGTCGGTGCTGCCGCTGCCGCCGGCGCCCCCGTCGCCGGCCTTACCGCCGTTGCCGCCGTTGCCGTTGGTGCCGGTGACATCGCCGGCATTGCCACCGTGTCCGCCATCCCCACCGCGGCCGCCGGGGTAGCCACCGGCGCCGTTGGCGCCCGCACCGGCGTCGGCGGCGGCACCCCCGTCACCGGCATTGCCGCCGTTGCCGCCGCGACCACCGGTGCCGGCGTTGCCGCCGTTGCCGCCGTTGCCGCCGTCGCCGCCAAAGCCGCCGTACGTCGAGGCGCTGCCGATCCCGCTGCCGCCGAGGGCGCCCTGACCACCCTGGCCGCCGGCCCCGCCGTCGCCGTTGGTGCCGGTGCCGCTGCCATTGCCGCCGTCGCCGCCCGCGCCGCCGAAGCCGCCGCTACCGCCACCCCCGGCCTGCCCGAATATCCCGCCGGTGTCATCCGCGCCCACGGCGCCCTTGCCCCCGTCGCCGCCGGCACCGCCCGCGCCGCCGCTGCTGTTCATTCCGGAGCCGTTACCGCCCTTGCCGCCGGAACCCCCGTCGCCGCCGAAGCCGCCCCAGTTGTAGTCGCCCTCGGCGCTGCTGCCGCCGTCGCCGCCGTGGCCGCCGGCACCGCCCGCGCCGCCGCGGACGGCTCCGACGCCGCCGTCGCCGCCGATTCCGCCGTTGCCCGCCTCGCCGCCCCAGCCGCTGTAGCCCGCCCCGGCGTTGCCCGACCCACCACCGACGCCGCCCGCGCCGCCGGTCCCGCCGACACCCGTGCTCCCGACGCCGCCCGTTCCGCCCGCACCACCGGTGCCCCCGGCGCCGCCGGTACCGCCCGAGCCGTTGCTGCCGATCTGATTGCCGCCGTCGCCACCGAGACCGCCGACGCCGCCCACGCCGCCCTTCCCGCCGTCCGTGACGCCCTTGCCGCCGATTCCGCCCGCACCGCCGTCGCCCCCGGTGCCGCCGCTGGTGGGGAAGTTGAACATGTCGTGGGCGCCGGCGCCGCCGTGTCCGCCCGCACCGCCCGCGCCACCCGCGCCCGCGTCGCCGCCGACGCTGACGTTGCCGACGCCGCCATACCCGCCGACACCGCCGTGGCCACCGGCGCCGCCGTGGCCCCCGCCGGAGCTGGCACCACTGCTCGCGGCGACACCGCCGGCGCCGCCGGTGCCGCCCGCGCCGCCCGCGCCGCCGACCGGGCCGATGCCGCCCTGGCCGCCGTTCCCGGCGTCGCCACCCTTGCCGCCGTCACCCCCGAGGTAGGGGTCGGTGGCGGCGCCGCCCTTGCCGCCGACGCCGCCGTCTCCGCCCAGGCCGCCCTTGCCGGCCGCTGCGCCGGTGCCGACGGTCGCGGCGTTGCCGCCCATTCCACCGTCTCCGCCGTCGCCGCCGCTCCCGCCGGTGCCGCCATTCTGGTTGGCGGCGGCGATGCCGCTGCCGCCGTTGCCGCCGGTCCCGCCCGCGCCACCCGTGCCCGCGGCGCCCGCGGTGCCGGTGGCGTCGCCCGCCCTGCCGCCGTTGCCGCCCGCAGCGCCGTTGCCCGCGTCGCCGCCGGCCGCGCCGGTGCCGTCGGCGCCGTTCAGGCCGTTGCCGCCGGCGCCGCCCGTGCCGCCGGCGCCGCCATTGCCCACCGCCCCGCCGGTCCCGACCGCGCCCGTGAGCCCACCGGTTCCGCCGCTGCCGGCCCCGCCGCCGTTGCCGGCCTGCGTGGCGCTGCTGCCGCCGGTGCCGCCCTGCCCGCCGGCGCCGCCGTCGCCGCCGCTGCCCGCGGTGCCGGTGGCATCGCCCGCGCTGCCGCCGTTGCCACCCGTGCCGCCGTTGCCCGCCTGACCCCCGTTGACGCCGAAGCCGGGCGCGCCGTCGACCCCCGCGCCGCCGGTGCCGCCGGTGCCGCCCTTGCCGCCGTCGCCGACGGTCCCGCCGGTCCCGATGCTGCCTTTGAGCCCACCCGTGCCGCCGTCGCCGCCGGTGCCACCGTCGCCCGCGACGCCGGCGCTGGCTCCGGTGCCGCCCGTGCCGCCCGCGCCGCCGTCGCCGCCGCTGCCCGCCGCGGCGCCCGCGCCGCCGGCGTTGCCGCCCTGCCCGCCGGTGCCGCCGTTGCCCCCGGTGGTGGTGCCGGTGCCGCCCATGCCGCCCTTGCCGCCGTCACCGCCGTCGCCGCCCGCGCCCACGGCGCCGCCCAGCAGCGCGTGGTTGGCACCCCCGGTACCGCCCGTGCCGCCGGTGCCGCCATTGCCGCCGCCCTGCCCGAGGTCGCCCTCCGTCCCGGTTCCGCCGGTGCCGCCGTGGCCGCCGGCACCCGCGACGCCCTGCGTCGAGAACAGCTGCGCGTTGGCGCCGCCCGTGCCGCCCTGGCCGCCCGAGCCGCCTCCGCCACCCGTGCCCCCTTCGCCGCCCTTGCCGCCGTTGCCGCCGCCGATCAGGCCGTTGGCCCCGCCGTCGCCGCCCCGGCCGCCCGCGCCTGTTCCGGTGGCCGTACCCCCGGCCCCGCCGTCGCCACCCTTGCCCCATAGCCCCGCCGAGCCGCCCGCGCCGCCGGCGCCGCCCGCTGCGGCCGCTGTGCCCGTGGTGCCCGATCCGCCGTTGCCGCCGTTGCCGATCAGCCAGCCGCCGTCACCGCCGGCGTTGCCCGTGCCAGCCGCGCCATTGGCGCCGTCGCCGATCAGCGGCCGGCCGGTCAGCAGCTTCACCGGCGAGAAGAAGCCCAGGTCTCCCAGGCCGGCCAGCGGAGAGGCGTTGGCCGCCTCGGCGCTGGCATAGGCGCCCGCCCCCGCCGTCAACGCCCGCACGAATTGCGCATGAATCCGGGCTCCCTGCGCTTGCACCGCCTGGTAGTCGTGAGCAAACCCGCCGAACAGCCGGGCGATTGCCCCGGAGACGTCGTCCGCCGCGGCCGGCGCCAGGGCCGTCGTCGACGGCAGCGCCGCCGCGGACGCGTGCCTGATGGTCTCCCCGATGCCGCTGAGGTCCGACGCCGCCACTGCCAGGGCTTCGGGTGCCGCGATCAGGTAAGACGCCATCGTGAGCTCCTATCGCCTCGGGTGAGCAGAGCGAACTTTACGCCCGCGTAAAGGCGGGATTTGTCGATTCGGGGATTCTCAAATCTGCGACCTTGCGCGGCACGGTAGGGCCGGTTGCGGCGGCTGTCGTGGTCGCCTGCTGCGCTGCCGCGAGCTAATTCTTCGGAAGGCACGTCGAGACTCGGCTTGAGGCACGCCGCGAGGCGTTTCGCGCGCCCAAGCCGATATTCGGCGGGGTGGATCAGGGCGGAGGGGGATTGCCGTCGGTACCGTCGCCGCCGGCGGCGGCGGTACCGGTGCCGACGCCGCCGATACCGCCGATACCGCCGTGGCCGCCGAACGCACCGCCGTTGCCGTCGCCGCCGTCGCCACCGGCGCCACCACCGCCGCCGTGGCCGGTCGTGCCGGTGCCGCCGGGCGTCCCGCCTGCGCCGCCGATGCCACCGTGCCCGCCGTCGCCACCGGTACCGCCGGTGGCACCGCCATTGCCACCGTGCCCGCCGAGGCCGCCGCCGCCGCCGGTGCCGCCGTTGGTGTTGGCCAGCGGATCCCCGGAACCGCCCGCACCACCGGTGCCGCCCGCACCGCCGGTCCCGCCAGCGGCGGCGATCCCCGCGGTGCCGGTGCCCGAACCCGCGGCGCCGGCGTTGCCGGCGTCACCGCCCGCGCCGCCCTGTCCGCCGGTGCCGCCGTCGGTGCCGCTGCCCGTCACGCCGACCCCGCCGGTGCCGCCGGCACCGCCGGAGCCGCCCGCGCCGCCGTTGCCGTTGCTGAGGGAACCGCTACCGCCGTGGCCGCCGTCGGCGCCGCTACCGCCCATGCCACCGGCGGCGCCGGTGCCGTCCACTCCGGCGCCTCCACGGCCGCCGTCGCCGCCGGCGCCGGCGCTGCCACCCGCACCACCGCCTCCGCCGGTGCCGGCGTCCCCGCCGTTGCCACCATGGGCGCCCGCGCCACCCTTGCCACCCGTCGTGGTGCCGGCGCCGCCGATGCCACCGCTGCCGCCGACGGCGCCGGCGCCGGCATGGCTGACCGTCGTGCCGTCGACATCGCCGCCTGCCCCGCCGTTGCCGGCGGCGCCACCCGCCCCGGCATTGCCGCCCGCAGCCGCGGCCCCGGTGCCGGCACCGCCGTCACCGCCCCAGCCGCCCGAACCGCCGTTGCCGCCGTAGCTGCCGTAGCCGCCGGTGGCGGCATTGCCGCCGCCGCCCCCGTCACCGCCGGCGCCACCTGCCCCGCCCGCCCCGCCGCCGGCAACGCCGTCGCCGCCGCCGCCGCCATAGCCGCCATAGCCGCCGTCACCGCCGATGCTGATGCCGCCCACCCCGACGGCGCCGCTCTTGGCGCCATCGCCGGCAGCTCCGCCCGCCCCGCCGGCACCGCCGAGCGCCCCGGCCCCGGTGCCGTTACCGCCGTGACCGCCCGTACCGCCCGAACCGCCGTAGCCGCCGTAGCTCCTGCTTTCGGCGTCACCCCCGGCGGCTCCGCGGACGCCGGCCCCGCCGGCGCCACCCGCGCCTCCGCCGGTGAAGCCCTCACCGCCGTTGCCGCCGTTGCCCCCGCCTCCGCCGCCACCGCCCCAGTTCTCGTCGCCGCCGGTTCCTGCGCTACCGGCGGCGCCGCCGGCGGCGCCGTCGCCACCTTTGCCGCCCATGCCGGCGACACTCTGGCCGCCATCACCACCATTGCCGCCGTAGCCACCGCTGCCAGCCCCGCTAAGGCTGTTCGCGCCGGTGACGTTGCCCCCGCTCGCGCCGGCCCCGGCGACGCCACCGTGCCCGCCGGCGCCGCCCGCGGCACCCGCACCGGTGGCCGTGCCACCAGTACCGCCATTACCGCCGCCGCCGCCCCAGCCACCATAACTGCGGGTTCCAGTGCCGTCGCCACCGCTGGCGCCGTCGACGCCGGCGCCGCCGTCGCCACCCTTGCCGCCACCGGCGAAGCCGGTGCCGCCGGTCCCACCGTTGCCGCCGTAGCCGCCGTCACCACCGACGCTGTACAAGTTGTCGACGCCGGTGCCGTGGTTGCCGGGCGCGCCGCCGACACCGCCGTTACCGCCGTTACCTCCCACGCCTCCGGGGCTAAGACCACCCATCCCGCCGTTGCCGCCGTTCCCGCCGCCGCCGCCGTCGCTCTCGATACCGGCACCCACATTGCCGCCATTGCCGCCGGCACCGCCCGCGCCGCCGTTGCCCGCGTTGCCGCCGGCCGCAGCCCCGTGGGTGGCCGCACCGCCATTGCCGCCTTCACCGCCCTGGCCACCGTAGGCACCCTGGCTGTAGCTTCCGGTGCTCGCGCCGAGCCCGCCGTTACCGCCGGCGCCGCCGACACCCCCGTCGCCGCCGGTGCCACCGCCGGCGAAGCCGCTGCCGCCATTGCCGCCGCGGCCGCCCTGACCGGAATTGAAGCCGCCCCGGCTCCCATCGCCGGTGCCGCCGTCGCCGGAGCGGCCGCCAACACCACCGGTACCGCCGCCACCGCCGAGGCCGGTGATGCCTGTGCCACCATTTCCGCCGGCGCCACCCTGACCGCCGTCACCACCCAGGCCCGCATACGTGCCGCCTATCGCATCGCCGCCGATGCCGCCGCCACCGCCTTGGCCGCCGATGCCGCCATGGCCGCCGTCGACCACGCCGACCCCGCCGCGCCCGGCGTTACCACCGGCGCCGCCATTACCGCCGACGCCGGCGTCGTAGTTGGCTCCCGCACCGCCGTGGCCGCCGGCGCCACCCAACCCGCCGTCGCCGCCGGTGCCGCCGGTGCCGGTGGTGCCGACCCCGCCGATGCCGCCGCTGCCGGCGCCCCCACCTTGACCGCCGGCACCGCCGCCGTGGGCACTGCCCGTGCTGCCGCCGTCACCGCCGGCGCCGCCGCCGCCGCCCTTGCCGCCCGCGCCCGCAGTCGGGCCGGCGCCGCCGGTCCCGGCGTCACCGCCGAGGCCCCCGGTACCGCCCGCGCCACCGGCATAAGGCGAGTCGGCGGCGCCGCCCATGCCGCCCTTGCCGCCGAGGCCACCGTCGCCGCCCTTGCCGGCGACCCCGCCGGTGCCGACCGCGCCGGCGTCGCCGCCGACACCGCCGTCGCCACCGGCACCGCCATGGGCACCGACGCCCCCGTCGTTCGGGTGGCCGGTTTCGTCGCTGCCGACGCCCCCGGCGCCGCCGGAGCCACCGGCCCCGCCGGCACCGCCCCTGCCGGCCACGGCCTGTGCACCGCCGGCGCTGCCGCCGTATCCGCCCGCCCCGCCCCGGCCGGCGTCGCCGCCGTTCGCCGTCGCACCGCCGGCACCGCCGGCACCGCCGACACCACCCACTCCGCCGGCACCGCCCGCCCCGTCGGACCCGCCCATCTGCGCGTGGTTGACCCCGCCGGTCCCGCCCGTGCCGCCGTTTCCGCCATTGCCGCCGTTGCCGCCGGTCACCCCGAAGTTCAGCGCGTGCGAGGTGCCTTGGGCTCCGGCACCGCCGGCGCCGCCGGCGCCACCGGCGCCGGCGACACCGTTCATCGACAGCACCTGCGCGTTGGCCCCGCCGACTCCGCCGTTACCGCCGTTGCCGCCGACTCCCCCGAGCCCGCCGGTTCCGCCGACTCCGCCGTTGCCGCCGCCGATCAGCCCATTGGCCCCGCCGGCGCCACCGTCGCCACCGCGACCGTTCGTCCCGGTCGCGGCCCCGCCCGCGCCGCCGCTGCCGCCATGCCCCCACAGACCCGCCGAGCCTCCGGCCCCGCCCTTGCCGCCGTTGACACCGGTCGTGCCCGACCCGCCGTTACCGCCATTGCCCCACAGCCAACCGCCGTCGCCACCGGCATTGCCCGTGCCCGCGGCCCCATTGGCGCCGTCACCGAACAGCGGGCGCCCCGTCGCCAACTGCACCGGCTTGAACACCGCGAGGCTTTGCAAGGTCTGCCCGATGGTCTGCAGCGGCGAGGCATTGGCCGCCTCTGCGGCCGCATACGCGCCCCCCGCCGAACTCAGCAGCTGCACGAACCGGGCGTGGAATTGCGCCGTCTGGGTCTGCAAAGCCTGATATTCGGCGGCATGGCTGCCGAATAGTCTTGCTATTGCGCCCGATACTTCATCGGCGGCCGCGGGCAGTATTCCCGCCGTCGACGGCAGCGCCGTCGCGGAGGCCGCTCTGATCGCCTCCCCGATCCCGCTCAGGTCCGCCGACGCCGTGGCCAGGGCCTCGGGTGCTGCGTTCAGAAAAGTCGACATTTCAGGCTCCCATCGCTTCATTGCGACAATCAAAAGGAAACCGTTTCGAGCGGCGCCGGGAACTGTACGCGCGTCGCTTCGGCTTCGGAGCGATTTGGCGATTCAATTCGTTTGCGGAGGCGTTTGCCGGGATATCGGTTTCACCGCGCGTGGCCGTGCTCGCTGTGTTGCCGTGCTCGCTGTGTTGCCGTGCTCGCTGTGGTGCCGTGCTCGCTGTGTTGCCGTGCCTGCTGTGTTGCCGTGTCGGCGCGCCCCGAACTTGTCGGAGGCTTCTCCTAGTGTTGCTGCTGTGTTCGTCATCGGAGAGCGGGTCGTCTACAGCGCGTCGGATCTCGCCGCCGCCGCGCGCTGCGAGTACGCCCTGTTGCGGGGGTTCGACGCGAAACTCGGCTGGGGCCCGGCCGTCGCCGTCGAGGACGAATTGCTGCAGCGCACCGCCGATCTCGGTGACGAGCACGAGCGGCGCCGCCTGGACCGGCTGCGCGACGAGTTCGCCGACGGGGTGGCGGTCATCGGGCGCCCGGCGTACACGCTCGCGGGGCTGACGGCCGCGGCCGAGGCCACGCGGCGCGCCATCGCCGGCGGCGCTCCGGTGGTGTACCAGGCCGCGATGTTCGACGGGCGGTTCGTCGGGTTCGCCGACTTCCTGGTCCGCGACGGCGAGCGGTACCGCGTCGTGGACACCAAGCTGGCGCGCTCGGCCAAGGTTCCCGCGTTGCTGCAGCTCGCGGCCTACGCCGACACGCTGGCCGGCGCGGGTGTTGCGGTGGCGCCGGAGGCGGAGCTGGAACTCGGCGACGGGACCGTCACCCGTCATCGCCTGTGTGACCTGATCCCGGTCTACCGAACCCAGCGCGAACGGGTGCAGCGCCTGCTCGACGAGCATTACGCCGCGGGCGCCGCCGTGCGCTGGGACGACGACGGCGTGGGGGCGTGTCTGCGCTGCGAGCTCTGCGAAGAGCAGCTGCGCGCGGCCGACGACCTGTTACTGGTCTCCGGGATGCGGATCAGCCAGCGCGAGAAGCTGATTGACGCGGGGATCGGCACCGTGGCCGGGCTGGCCGGCCACGTGGGTGCGGTGGCCGGCCTGGCCCCGGCCGTGGTGGACAAACTGACCGCGCAGGCGCGGCTGCAGATCCGGCAGCGCGACACCGGCGCCGCGCTGTACGAGATCGTCGACCCGCAACCGCTGACCCTGCTGCCCGAACGCGACCCGGGCGACCTGTTCTTCGACTTCGAGGGCGACCCGCTGTGGACGGCCGACGGGCACGACTGGGGCCTGGAGTATCTGTTCGGGGTGCTGGAGGCCGGCGGCGCGTTCCGCCCGCTGTGGGCGCACGACCGGGTCGACGAGCGCAAGGCGCTGACGGACTTCCTGTCCTTTGTCGCTAAGCGGCGCAGGCGCTATCCCAACATGCACATCTACCACTACGCGCCGTACGAGAAGACGGCGCTGCTGCGGCTGGCCGGGCGCTACGGCGTCGGCGAGGACGCGATCGACGACCTGCTGCGCAACGGCGTGCTGGTCGACCTCTACCCGTTGGTGCGCAAAAGCCTTCGGGTGGGCGCGGAGTCCTACAGCCTCAAGGCCCTGGAACCGCTGTACATGGGCGGCGAGCTGCGCTCCGGGGAGGTCACCACCGCGGCCTCCTCGATCACCGCTTACGGCCGCTACTGCGAGCTGCGCGCCGACGGCCGCGACGACGACGCGGCGGCACTGCTCAAGGAGATCGCCGAGTACAACCACTACGACTGCGTCTCGACCCGCAAGCTGCGCGACTGGCTGGTGCTGCGCGCCTGGGAGGTCGGCGTGACACCCGTTGGCGTGCAACCGGTTCCCGACGGCGGCGCCATCGAGGAGCACGATCAGCTGGCCGCGGCGCTGGCAAAGTTCACCGGCGACGCGGCCGCCGGCGAGCGCACGGCGAGGCAGACCGCGGTGGCCTTGGTGGCCGCGGCGCGGGGCTACCACCGCCGCGAGGACAAGCCGTTCTGGTGGGCGCATTTCGACCGGCTGAACTTCCCGGTCGAGGAATGGGCGGACAACACCGACGTGTTCGTCGCCGACGGGGCCACGGTGGTGCGCGACTGGCACACGCCGCCGCGGGCCCGCAAGCCGCAGCGGCGGGTGCGGCTGCGCGGCGAGCTGGCCCGGGGCGACCTCGCGCGCGACGTGTTCGCGCTTTACGACACCGCCGAGCATCGGGTCGCGGGCAGCGCCACGGTCGTCGAAGTCGACGATCCGAGCGCGCCGACCGAGGTGGTGATCGTCGAGCGAGCGGACAAGGACGGCAACACCTTTGACCGGTTGCCGTTCGCTTTGACGCCGGGTCCGCCGGTGCCGACGGCGGCGTTGCGGGCGTCGATCGAGACGACGGCGTCGGCTGTGGCGGACGGGTTGCCGCGACTCCCTGGCAGCGCGCTGTTCGACGTGCTGCTGCGCGCGGCGCCGCGGGTGCGCGGCGGCGCCGGGCTGCCGCGCTCCGGTGATGCCGTCGCCGACATCACCGCCGCGACGCTGGATTTGGACTCGTCGTACCTGGCGGTGCACGGCCCGCCGGGGACCGGCAAGACGCACACCGCCGCGGCGGCGATCACGCGGCTGGTCACCGAGCACGGCTGGCGCGTGGGCGTGGTGGCGCAATCGCACGCGGCGGTGGAGAACGTGCTGAACGGCGTCATCGACGCCGGCCTGGACGCGGCGCTGGTCGCCAAGAAGTCGTCCGAAGGGAGCGCCGGGCGCTGGCAGCGGATCGACAGCTCGGCGTATCCGGGGTTTGTCGCCGACCACGCCGGCTGCGTGATCGGCGGGACGGCTTGGGATTTCGCCAACGCCAACCGGGTGCCGCCCGGCAGCCTGGATCTGCTGGTGATCGACGAAGCGGGCCAGTTCTGCCTGGCCAACACCATCGCCGTGGCGCCGGCGGCCGCCAACATGCTGCTGCTCGGGGACCCGCAGCAGCTGCCGCAGGTCAGTCAGGGCACACATCCGGAACCCGTCGACACCTCCGCGCTGGACTGGCTGGTCGACGGCGCCCGCACGCTGCCCGACGAGCGCGGCTATTTCCTGGACCTGTCCTACCGGATGCACCCCGCGGTGTGCGCGGCGGTGTCGTCGCTGGCCTACGAGGGTCGGCTGCATTCCCACGACTGCACCGCTGCGCGCCGGCTTCAGGGATGCAAGCCCGGGTTGCACGTCGTTTCCGTTCGCCACCAGGGCAATTCGGTCGACAGCCCCGAGGAGGCCGACGCGATCACGGCCCGGATCGCCGGGCTGCTGGGCAGCCCGTGGACCGACGAGCGCGGCACCCGGCCGTTAGCCCCCGCCGACGTGCTGGTGCTCGCGCCGTACAACGCGCAGGTGGCGCTGCTGCGCCGGCGTCTGGACGCGGCGCGGTTGGGCGGAGTGCGCGTCGGGACGGTGGACAAGTTCCAGGGCGGGCAGGCGCCGGTGGTGTTCGTGTCGATGACGGCGTCGTCGATCGACGAGGTGCCGCGGGGTATCTCGTTCCTGCTTAACAGGAATCGGCTCAACGTGGCGGTCAGCCGGGCTCAGTACGCGGCGATGATCGTGCGCTCGGAAACGCTGACCGAGTACCTGCCCGCCACGCCCGCGGGGCTGGTGGACCTCGGCGCGTTCTTGGCGTTGACGTCGCGTTAGGCCGTCGCGGCGGTCTGGGGCCGTCGCGTGTGAGGCCGCGGGCCGTCGCGTGTGAGGCCGCGAGTGTCGACTTATGCCACGCCTGCGGCGGAGAATCCGTGTAACTCGACCGGGCTGGGGCGGCGGGCCCGCCGCGAATGTCGACTTATGCCACGCCCACAGCCGAAAACCGTGCCACAACCCGACACTCGACCGGGGCGGGGCGACTTATGCCACGCCCGCAACCGAAAACCGTGGCACAACCCGACACTCGACCGGGGCGGGGCGGCGGGCCCGCCACGAATGTCGACTTATGCCACGCCCGCGGCCAAAAACCGTGCCACAACCCGACACTCGACCAGGCTGGGGCGGCGGGCCCGCCACGAATGTCGACTTATGCCACGCCCGCAACCGAAAACCGTGGCACAACCCGACACTCGACCGGGGCGGGGCGGCCGCGCCGGCCCCGCCGCGGCCCCCGGCGGCGGCCCGACCGGGCTTATGGCGGAGGGGGATTGCCGTCGGCACCGTCGACGCCGTTGGCGGGGGTTCCGGAGCCGGTGCCGGCATCGCCGCCGTCGCCGCCGTGGCCGCCGAAGGCCCCGCCGTTGCCGTCGCCGCCGACACCGCCGCCGCCACCATTGCCGCCCTGCCCGACGTGACCGGTACCGCCGAGGGCCCCGCCGTCACCACCGTGGCCGCCGCCACCGCCATTGCCGCCGGGACCGCCGGTGGCACCGCCATTTCCGCCGTGACCGCCGAGGCCGCCGGCGCCGCCCGCGCCGCCGTTGCTGTTGTACATCGGATCGCCGGCACCACCAGCGCCGCCGTCACCCGCAGCACCGCCCGCGCCGCCAATGCCCGCAATGCCCGCGGCGCCGACGCCGGTTCCGGCATCGCCGCCGTTGCCCGCGTCGCCACCGGCACCACCCTTGCCGCCGGCGCCGCCGTCGCTGGCGGCGGCCGAAACCCCGACGCCGCCAGTGCCGCCGGCACCACCGCCGCCGCCGGCACCGCCGAAGCCGTTGGCGGTGCTACCGCTGCCGCCGTGGCCGCCCTGGGCGCCTGCGCCGCCTTTGCCGCCCGCCGCGCCGGTGCCGTCGATGCCGTCACCGCCACCACCACCGGCGCCGCCGGCACCACCGGGGCCGCCGTAACTCTGGCTGGCAGGCCCCGCCGCACCGCCGTCACCGCCCGCGCCGCCCGCACCACCGGCACCGGAGGTAACTGCGCCCTGGCCACCGAAGCCGCCCGAGCCGCCGGCGCCGCCGCTACCGCCGTAGCTGCTACCCGAGGCGCCGACATCGCCTCCGATACCCGCGTCACCGCCCGCGCCGCCGGCACCCCCGTCGCCGGCACTGCTGCCGGAACCGCCGGTACCGCCGGCGCCGCCTTGGCCCCCGGTGCCGCCCTGGCTGAATATCACCGCATCTCCGGCATCGACGCCGTTGCCGGCGCTACCACCGGCGCCACCCTTGCCGCCGCTGACGACCCCGTCGCCGCCCCGGCCGCCGTCACCGCCTTCACCGCCGGAGCCGCCGGAGCTGGCATTGGCGCCCACGCCGGTCCCGCCGCCGTCGCCACCCTTGCCGCCGTCGGCGGCGTTGCCGCCAATCCCTTGCGCGCTGGAACCTCCCCAGCCCCCGTCGCCGGCGCCGCCACCGTTGCCACCCACGCTCGCGGAATTCAAGCCGGTCACGGTACCGCCCGCACCGCCTGCACCACCGTCGGCCCCGGCACCCCCGGCGCCACCCGCGGCCCCGGGATCCGTGGCTGAGCCGCCGGAGCCGCCGTAGCCGCCGTTGCCGCCTCGGCCGCCTTGGCTGTAGGTCGCAGCGCCGGTTCCATCGCCGCCGCTTCCGGCGTGTCCGCCGCCCCCGCCCGCGCCACCGGCTCCGCCGCCGCCGGCCCCGTCACCGCCGCCGCCGCCACTACCACCGGAACCGCCCGAGCCTCCCAAGGACTGACCATTCGCACCGATGGCACCACCGGCACCGCCCGCACCGCCAATGCCGCCCGCGCCGCCATCGCCGCCGACGGCACCGGCGCCGGTGCCTTGGCCGCCGTACCCGCCGTCGCCACCCGACCCGCCGCCACCGGCAGAATTGCTGCCGGCGTTGCCCGTGGTGCTGCCGGCATCGCCGCCTTGGGCGCCGGCGCCACCGTCCCCGCCGTTACCGCCGCCGGCGACGCCGGCCCCACCGGTCCCACCGTCGCCGCCGTAGCCGCCGTAGCCGCCGTAGCTTCTGCCATTCGCGGCGGTCACATCGCCGCCGCCAGATCCGCCGGCACCCGCGCCGCCCGCCCCGCCGTCGCCGCCGAGGGCACCAACACCCGTGCCGGCACCGCCGTCGCCGCCGCGGCCGCCACGGCCCCCGTCGGCGCCGTAGTTGACGCTCGAGCCTGTACCGGACGCGGCGGCCTCACCGCCCGCGCCGCCTGCGCCACCGGCACCGCCACCGGCTCTGCCGTCGCCGCCGGTGCCACCCCAGCCGCCGTTACCGCCGTAGCCGCCGTAGCTGGAATCGCCGCCCGTCCCGGGGATGGCACCGGCACCGCCCGCACCACCGTCGCCGCCCTTTCCGCCGAGGCCGCTGAGGCTCTGGCCACCCTGGCCGCCCTGGCCGCCGTAGCCGCCGTCACCGCCCCAGGTGTAGCCCGCGCCGCTGGCGACGTTTCCGCCGGTACCGCCGTTGCCGCCACCGCCGCCGTTACCGGCGGCGCCACCCGCGGCTCCCGCGCCGGTGCCGGTGCCACCGGCGCCGCCCGTGCCTCCGTCCCCGCCATAGCCGCCGCCGATGGAGTAGCCGGCGCCGTTGATGCCATCGGCGCCGTCGCCGCCCAAGCCGCCGGCGCCGCCGGCCCCTCCGCCCGCGACGCCGTCGCCGCCCAGGCCGCCGTCGCCGCCGCGGCCGGCGGTTCCGCCGTAGCTCCCCGAACTTGCGGTGTCCACCTTGCCGCCGGTGCCGCTGGCGCCACCTAGGCCGCCGGTACCACCCGCCCCGCCGACGGCCCCCGCCCCGGTGCCGGCGCCGCCCGCGCCGCCCGCTCCGCCGAAACCGCCGTTACCGCCCTGGCTTGCCGCACCGTTGGTGGCGCCGTCGCCGCCGTTGCCGCCCGCTCCGCCGACACCGCCGTCGCCGCCCTTGCCGCCACCGGTCATTCCGGCGCCGCCGTTGCCGCCGTCACCGCCCTGGCCGCCGTAGGGGCCGCCGTAGCTGTAGTCGCCGGTGCCGCCGGCACCGGACACGCCGCCGGTGCCGCCCACCCCGCCGTTGCCGCCGTGGCCGGTGATGCCGGTGCCGCCGTCGCCGCCCCCGCCACCGCGACCGCCCAGCCCGCCTATGCCGGCCGCACCGCTACCTACCTGGCCGCCCCCGACGCCGCCCAGGCCGCCCTGGCCGCCGTGTCCGCCCTGGCCGCCGTCGGTGAGCCCGTTGCCGCCCCTGCCGGCGTCGCCGCCGGCCCCGCCCGTTCCGCCCTCGGCTCTGTCGGAGTTGCCGGCGCCCAAGCCACCGCTACCGGCCTGGCCGCCGACGCCGCCGTCACCGCCGGTGCCGCCGACGCCGGCCGTGCTGAAGCCACCATCGCCGCCGCTGCCGGCCTTCCCACCCTGGCCGCCCGCGCCACCTCCGGCGACCGCGCCGCTCGAATTGCCCGCGCCGCCGCTGCCGCCGCCACCGCCGGTGCCGCCCGCGCCGCCGACCGGGCCGATGCCTCCACTGCCCGCGTGGCCGCCCGCGCCGCCCGTGCCGCCGGCGCCGCCGGCGGCGCTCACATCGGCGCTGCCGCCTTTCGCGCCGTCGCCGCCGAGTCCACCGTCGCCTCCCCTGCCGCCGGTCGCGCCGAGGCCGACGGACGCGGCGCCGCCGCCCGCTCCGCCGTTGCCGCCGACGCCGCCGCTACCGCCGGTGCCGCCGTCGACGCCGACGGCGGTCTGGCTGACGCCGCTGCCGCCGTTGCCGCCGTGGCCACCCGTCCCGCCGGCGCCGCCGACGCCCGCGAGACCCAGCGCGTCACCGGCTTTGCCGCCGGTGCCGCCGGCACCGCCGTTACCCGCGTTGCCGCCGGTGGCGCCGGTGCCGGCGAGGGCATTGATCCCGTCGCCCCCGGTCCCGCCCATGCCGCCGGCACCGCCGGCGCCCGAGGTCGCTCCGCTGGTACCGAAAGTGCCTGCGAGGCCGCCTGTTCCGCCGTTTCCGCCGCGGCCGCCGTCGCCGCCGTCGCTGGTCGCGGTGCTACTGCCGCCGGCGCCGCCGGTGCCGCCCTTGCCGCCCGCCCCGCCGTCGCCCACGGCGGCGGCGGCACTCCCGGCGCTTCCGCCGTGGCCGCCCACGCCGCCGCTGCCCGCATTGCCGCCGTTCGCGCCGGCGCCCGCGGCGCCGCCATCGCCGCCGGTGCCGCCCTGACCGCCGTCCCCGCCCGCGCCGCTGCCGCTGGCCGCCGCGCTCAGCGTCGCGTGACTCACACCGCCACCGCCGCCGTTGCCCCCGTGGCCGCCGTCGCCGCCGATACCGCCGGCCACCCCCGCCGAGGCCGCATTGGAGGTGCCCGCGATGCCCGCGCCGCCTTGACCGCCGGCGCCGCCATCACCGCCGACACCGCTCAGCGACAGCCACTGGTTGTTTGCGCCGCCGGCGCCGCCGTCACCGCCGTTGCCGCCCGCGCCGCCGGTGCCGCCCGCTCCGCCGTTGCCGCCGTTGCCGCCGCCGATCAGCCCGTTTCCGCCCCCGGCACCGCCTTGTCCCCCGTGACCGCCGGGATTGGTCGCTGTTCCGCCCTGACCGCCGTTGCCGCCGCGACCCCAAAACGCCGCCGATCCACCCGCGCCGCCTTTGCCGCCGTCGGCCCCCGTCGTTCCAGACCCGCCGTTGCCGCCATTGCCCCACAGCCAGCCGCCGTCGCCGCCGGCCGCACCCGTACCGGCCGCCCCGTTAGCGCCATTGCCGGCTATCGGGCGGCCCGTCAGCAACTTCACCGGCTCGAACACCGCGAGGCTCTGCAACGCATCGCCCAGCGATGCCAACGGCGACGCACCCGCCGCCTCCGCCGCCGCATACGCCGCACCCCCGCCGCTCAACAACCGCACGAACCGCGCATGAAACTGCGCCGACTGCTGCTGCAGCGCCTGATACTCCTGCCCGAAGCCGCCGAACAGGCCTGCTATCGCGTGCGATACCTCGTCCGCGGCCGCCGGTGTTAACGCCGTCGTCGAGGGTCCCGCCACCGCCGACGCCTGCCTGAGCGCCTCCCCGATGCCACTTAAATCCGCCGACGCCGACGCCAAGGCCTCCGGTACCGCGATCAGGAAAGACGACATCTTTTCAGGCTCCAATCCGCTGGGGCGACACCACGAAAGACGCCGTGCATTTCGGCGGCCCAGCAAACTGTACGCCGCGTCATTTAGGTGTGTGAGCCGTTTCACAGATCGCGGTCAGCTTCTGCCAAGTCGAGCCCGTGAGGGCGTGATGCGCCCCTGCCCGACGCCCCCGCGTCAGGGCGCCCCGGGTGAGCCGTTCTGCCCCGTGGTGCCGTCGACCCCGCCGGGTGCGGTGCCGGGGCCGAACGCTCCACCCAGGCCGCGTTGGCCGCCGGCCGCGCCGCTGTTGCCGTCGCCGCCATCGCCGCCGTCACCGCCGTCACCCCCGTTGCCGCCGTGGCCCGTGCCGCCCGCCAGCCCGCCGGCGCCGCCCGCGCCGCCGCCGCCCGCGTTGCCTCCGGCGCCGCCCGTGGTGCCGCCGTGACCGCCGGTGCCGCCGTCGCCACCCCCGCCGCCGTCGCCGCCCTTGCCGCCGTCGGCGTTCAGCAGCGGATCACCGCTACCGCCGCTACCGCCGGTGCCACCGATGCCGCCGAGGCCACCGTTGCCACCGGTGGTGCCGCCGGAGCCGCCAGCGCCGCCGTCGGCGCCCGCACCACCGTGGCCGCCGGAGCTTCCGGAGCCGTAGAGCCCCGCGCCTCCGGCGCCGCCGCTGCCGCCGCTGCCGCCGAGGCCGCCAAGGCCGGTGGTGCCGGTGCCCGTGGTGCCCCCGTTGCCGCCCAGGGCGCCGTCGCCGCCTGCACCGCCGCCGGCGAAGCCGTCGCCGCCTGCGCCGCCGACGCCACCGCTACCACCGTTGCCGGCGTAGCTGTATCCGCCGCCGTTTCCGGAGTCGCCACCGGCACCGCCCGCGCCCGCGGCGCCGCCGGCACCGCCTATCCCGCCCGCGCCGTAACCGGCGGCGCCGCCGTCGCCGCCGTTACCGCCTTGGCCGCCCTGGGTTACGGAGGTGTGGCCGCTGACGTCGGCCGACTTGCCGCCGCCGCCCGCGGCGCCGCCGGCTCCGCCGTTGCCGCCCGCGGCTCCGGTTCCGGTGCCGTTACCGCCGGCGCCGCCGACGCCGCCGTCGCCGCCCACGCCGGCGTTGCTGAGGCTGCTATCGCTGGCGGCTTTGCCGCTGGCGCCGCCCTGCCCGCCGGTTCCACCGTCGCCGCCCGCACCGCCGCCGCCGACACCGTCACCGCCGGCGCCGCCGGCGCCGCCGGCACCGCCCCCACCGCCCAGGCTCTGGCCAGCGACGTTGGTGACGTTCCCGGCGGAACCGCCGTCGCCCCCGGCGCCGCCGTCCCCTCCGTGGCCGCCCAAGGCCCCGGCGCCGACGCCGTTACCGCCCTTGCCGCCGGCGCCGGCGTAGCCGGCGTCGCCGCCCATGCTGCGCGTTGCGATACCGTCGGCGCCCGCTCCCCCGTTGCCGGCCGCGCCGCCGGCACCACCCGCGCCGCCGCCGGTCAAGCCGTCGCCGCCATCGCCGCCGTTGCCGGCCCAGCCGCCGTCGCCGCCGTAGCTGAAACGGCCCTTGGCGGCGGCGCCACCCACACCGGCGGCACCGGCGTCGCCGCCGCTTCCGCCCATGCCGCCGGCGCTCTGGCCGCCGTTGCCACCGGCGCCGCTGTCGCCGCCCGTACCGCCGATGCTGTTGCCCAGGCTCCCGGCGACGCCGCCGTTACCGCCGTTGCCGCCGGCGCCCCCGATACCGCCGTCGCCGGCGGTCCCGACACCGAGGCTGTGGCCGCCGTCGCCGCCCCGGCCGCCGGTTCCGCCGACGCCGCCGTAGCTGTCCCTTCCGGATCCGTCGAGGGCGTTGGTGCCGTTGCCACCGGCGCCGCCGGCGCCGCCCGAGCCGCCGCCGGCCACGCCGTAGCCGCCCGACCCGCCGGCGCCGCCTTCGCCCCCGACGCCGCCGTAGCTGGTGGCATTGGCGGTGTTCACCATGCCGCCGATGCCGCTGACGCCGCCGGCGCCGCCCGCGCCGGCGTTACCGCCCACCGCGCCGGCCCCGGTGCCGTTGCCCCCGTCGCCGCCGTGACCGCCCTGACCCCCGTTTCCGCCTCTGCTGAGGGTTCCGTTGGTGGCGCCGTCGCCGCCGTTGCCGCCCGCGCCGCCGACCCCGCCGTCGCCACCCGTGCCGCCGCCTGCGGCGCCATCGCCGCCAGCGCCGCCAGCGCCGCCCTGGCCGCCGCCGGAACCGCCCTGGCTGGAATTTCCGGCGCCACCGGTGCCGTTGGCGCCGCCGTTGCCGCCCAGCCCGCCGTCACCGCCGACGCCGGTCGTGCCATTGCCGCCGGCGCCGCCCGCGCCGCCGTTGCCGCCGGTGCCGCCGGTGCCGGCGGGGGCGGTGACGCTCAGTGACTTACCGCCGGTGCCGCCCTGACCGCCTTGTCCGCCGATGCCGCCGCTGCCGCCGTCTTTGGCGCCGTCGCCGCCTCGGCCTGCGTCACCGCCGTCGCCGCCCACGCCGCCGCCGCCGGAACCGAAGCTGGAGCCATTTCCGCCGCTGCCGGCGTTGCCGCCGAGGCCGCCGTCGCCGCCCAGGCCGCCGACGCCATCGGGCCCGGTCCCGGTGCCACCGCGGCCGCCGTCCCCGGCGTCGCCGCCTCGGCCGCCGAAAGCACCGCCCTGGCTCGCCCCGGTGGTGCCACCCTGCCCCGCGTTGCCGCCGTTTCCGCCGGCGCCGCCCGCGCCGCCGGTCGGGCCGTTACCGCCATCACCCGCGTCGCCGCCCGCGCCCCCCATGCCGCCGACGCCGCTGACTTGGCCCGCATCGGCGTTGCCGCCCGCCGCGCCGACGCCACCGTTGCCGCCGTCGCCACCCTTGCCGGCGATTCCGCCGTTGCCGACGGCCCCGACGTTGCCGCCACCACCCCCGTCGCCGCCGATGCCGCCGGCGCCACCGTCACCGCCGTCGGTCGCATGACCGACTCCGTTGACGCCGGTGCCGCCGTCGCCACCCTTGCCGCCGACGCCGCCCTTACCGCCATCACCCGCGACGCCGAGGGCGTTGCCAGCGCTGCCGCCGTTGCCTCCGGCCCCGCCGTGGCCCGCGTTGCCGCCGCTGACGCTGGCGCCGTCGACGGCGTTGCCTCCGTCGCCACCGAGGCCACCCGAGCCGCCGGCCCCACCGGCGCCGACGGTCCCGGCGCCGGTGCCGAAACTGCCTGCCAGGCCGCCGGTTCCGCCGTTGCCGCCGCGGCCGCCGCTACCGCCGTCGCTGTCCGTGGCACCGAGGCTGGCCGTGGCGCCATTGCCGCCGGCGCCGCCCGTGCCCCCGGCGCCGCCTTGGCCGCCGTCGCCCACCGCGCCGACGGTGCCGCCCTGGCCGGCGTTGCCGCCCTTACCGCCCGCGCCGCCGCTGCCCGCATCCCCGCCGACCGCGCCCGCGCCCCCGGCACCGCCGTCGCCACCCTTGCCACCCTGGCCGCCCTCGCCGCCGGCGCCGCCACCGCTGGCGGTGCCGCTCAGTGTCGCGTGGCTGACCCCACCGGCACCCCCGTTGCCGCCATTGCCGCCGCTACCGCCGACGCCCCCGGCCACGCCGGCCGACGCCGCGTTCGACGTTCCCTGCGCACCCGCCCCGCCCTGACCCCCCGCACCGCCATCACCGCCGGTGCCGGTCAGCGACAGCCACTGGTTGTTCGCGCCCCCCGCGCCGCCGTCACCGCCACTGCCGCCGGCACCGCCGGTGCCCCCTGCGCCGCCATTGCCGCCGCTGCCGCCGCCGATCAGCCCGTTCCCACCCCCGGCGCCCCCGGCGCCTCCAGTGGCCCCGACGGCGGTCGCGGCGCCACCGGCACCCCCCTTGCCGCCACGACCCCACAACGCCGCCGACCCGCCGGCACCGCCGGCGCCGCCGACGGTCCCCGAGCCCCCGTCACCGCCATTGCCCCACAACCACCCGCCGTCACCGCCGGCATCGCCCGTACCCGCCGCGCCGTTGGCGCCGTTCCCGATCAACGGCCGACCCGTCAGCAGCTTCACCGGCTGAAACACCGCCAGGCTCTGCAAGGTGTCGCCCAGCGACGCCAGCGGGGTGGCACCCGCCGCCTCCGCCGCCGCATACGCCGAACCGCCCGCGCTCAGCAGCTGCGCGAACCGCGCATGAAACACCGCCGACTGCGCCTGCAGGTCCTGGAACTCCGCGCCGAACCCACCGAACAGCCGCGCGATCGCCGCCGACACCTCGTCGGCCGCCGCCGGAGCCAGCTGCGTCGTCGACGGCAACACCGCCGCCGAAGCCTGCCTGATCGCCTCCCCGATACCGCTCAGATCCGACGACGCCGACGCCAGCGCTTCGGGTGCTGCGAACAGGAAAGACGGCATCGTTGAGCCCTCCTCAAGGCCATGCGGTGGACGGGACTGTACGCCGACCAAATTGACTTCGGGGCAAATTCGCCCAATCACCAATCAGGTTGCTGCTCAACAAGATCGATCCGCGCGGCCAATCGGGGGCCGCAACGCGGGGCAGCGGGCGATCAGAGCGCTCACCCCACGTCCAGCAAATGCGCATTACTCATTGGCAATTCATATGTTCGCACCCACTTTTTCAACCGCCGGCAATAAATTCATGTCTTCGACGAATTGGTACGGACAAAGGGCGGCAGCAACCGACGGTGTCACGGATTCCCGTGCTGGCCGTCGGTGCCGCCTGCACCCGGGGTGCCGCCAGGATCACCGGCAGCGCCTGGGTTGCCGGCGGGCGCGCCGTTGCCGCCGGTGCCCTGGGTGCCGCCGTTGCCGCCCTCGCCGCCGTTGCCGCCGTTGCCGGCATCGCCGCCGTTGCCGCCGGAGATTGCGCCGTCGCCGCCGTCGCCGCCGGATCCGCCGGCACCGGCGTTGCCGCCGTTGCCCCCCAGGCCGCCGTGGCCGGCATTGCCCCCGCTGCCGCCGGGAGAGGCTTGACCCCCGTACCCGCCGTAGTCGCCACCGGAGGCACCGTCGCCACCGTTGCCGCCGGCGGTGCCGTTCCCGCCGTTGCCGTTGAGGCCGGTCGCGGAGCCGGCGTTGCCGCCGTCCCCGCCGTTGCCCGCGTTGCCGCCGCCTGAGAAGACGTGGCCGCCGTCTTCGCCGGTGCCGGCGAGGGCGTCACCGGCGTTGCCCGCGGTGCCTGCATTGCCGCCGTCGCCGCCATTGCCGCCGGTGCCCCCGGTACCGGCGTCGCCACCCCGGCCACCGTCACCGCCGCTGTAGGCGCGCCCACCGCCGTAGCCCTCGGAGCTGTTGCCGCCGTGGCCGCCGTCGCCGCCGAACCCGTTGAGGCCGCTGCCGGTCGCGTTGCCGCCGGCCCCGCCGGCGCCGCCGTACCCACCGGGAGCGCCGAAGGACCAGTGACCGTCGATGACCGTCCCGGCGTCGCCGCCCGCCCCGCCCGCGCCGCCGTTTCCGCCGAAGGAGTTGGCGCCGGTGCCGTTGCCCCCGGCGCCACCGTTGCCGCCGGCTCCGCCGAAGCCGCCAAGGGTTCCGGTGTTGAGATCGAAGCTGCTGACGCCCACGTTGATGCCCGTCGCGCCGGTGCCACCGGCACCGCCGGCGCCACCGCCGATGTACCCATCGCCGCCCGTGCCGCCGTTTCCGCCGTATCCGCCGCTGCCGCCGAGGAAGTAGCTGCCCCCGGGGCCATAGTTGCCGCCGAGGCCGCCGTCGCCCCCGGCTCCGCCCTTGCCGCCGACATCGCTGACGCTGGCACCGCCGTCGCCGCCGTCGCCGCCGAATCCGCCTTGCCCGCCGATGGTCTCCGCGCCGATCGCGACGTTGCCGCCGTTGCCGCCGACACCGCCGTCGCCACCGGCACCGGCGTTGCCCCCGGCGGCTTCGGCGCCGGTGCCGATGCCGCCGTCGCCGCCGCGGCCGCCGCTCCCGGCCGTCCCGCCCATGCTGTAGGTGCCGGTGGCAGCACCGCCAGCGCCGTCGCCACCGTTGCCGCCGAGGCCGCCGTCACCGCCCGTGCCGCCGCCGGCGTGGCCGTTGCCGCCCGTGCCGCCGCCACCGCCAGCGCCGCCGCTGAAGCCGCCCTCGCTGTAGTCGCCTAAGCCGCCGTCCCCGGACCGCCCGCCTGTGCCGCCGGTGCCGCCGGTCCCGCCGAACCCGGTGTTGCCGACGCCGCCGTCGCCGCCCAGGCCGCCGTTGCCACCCGCGCCGCCGGACCCGGCCTGCAGGCCGACGCCGATCTGGTCGCCGCCGCGACCGCCCGCGCCGCCCAGGCCGCCGTGACCGCCCAGGCCGCCGTCGGTGGCACCCGCGCCACCGGCCCCGGCGTCGCCGCCGTCGCCGCCGCTGCCGCCGTACGCGACGGCGAAGTCACTGCCGGCCCCGGCGTTACCGCCCGCGCCGCCGGTCCCGCCGCCACCGCCGGTGCCGCCGACGCCCGTGAGCCCGGTGCCGCCGTCACCGCCCGCGCCCGCGTGGCCGCCGAGACCGCCGAAGCCGCCGCCGACGGGGTTGCCTGTGGATCCGCCCGCGCCACCGGCGCCGCCGCCTCCGCCGGTGCCACCGGTGCCGCCGGTGGGACCGTTGCCACCTCGCCCGGCGTCGCCGCCCTGACCGCCGGTGCCACCGGTGCCACCGACGTTGGTCGGGTCACCGTCGCCGCCATCACCGCCGCCACCACCGGCGCCGCCGTCACCACCTTTGCCGGCGATCCCGCCGGTGCCGACGCTCCCCGCGTCGCCGCCCGAACCGCCGCCGCCACCCGCACCGCCGGTACCGCCCGACGCGCCGTCGGCGCCGCCGAGAGTGATGCCGCTGCCGCCCTGGCCGCCCTGGCCGCCGTTGCCGCCCGCGCCGCCGGCGCCCGCGACACCGCTCCCGTCGGCGGCCTCGCCGCCCTTGCCGCCGTCACCGCCGCCGCCGGCCCTGCCGCCCGTGCCGCTGCTGCCGTCGCCCGCGTCGAGTCCGGCCCCACCGGTGCCGCCGCTGCCACCGGCGCCGCCATTGCCGACGGCTCCGCCGCTGCCGACCGCGCCGCGCTGGCCGCCCAGGCCGCCGCCGCCGCCGTCGCCGCCGTCGCCCGCCGTCGTCAGGCTGGTGCCCCCGACGCCGCCACCGCCGCCGGCCCCGCCGGCTCCGCCGCTGCCGGCGGTGCCGCTGGCGTCACCGGCGCTGCCGCCGTCGCCGCCCCTGCCGCCGTAGCCCGCGTTTCCGCCGGCCCCGCCGGCGTTGTCCGTGCCGTGCGTGCCGGCCCCGCCGGTGCCGCCGACCCCGCCGGCGCCGCCGTTGCCCACGGTTCCGCCCGTACCGACCGCGCCCGCCAGGCCGCCGGTGCCGCCATTGCCGCCGCGGCCGCCGTCCGCCGAGATGACGGCCTGGGTCCCGCCGGTTCCGCCCATGCCACCTTCGCCGCCGAGGCCGCCGCTGCCGGAGGCGCCGCCCGCGCCGCCCGCGCTGCCGCCCTGCCCGCCGTTGCCGCCGTTGCCCGCGGTGCCGCCGGTAAGCCCCGCCGCGCCCGTGCCGCCCTGGCCGCCGGCGCCTCCGGCACCACCGTCGCCGCCCGCGCCGACGGCGCCGCCCACCAGCGCATGGTTGGCGCCGCCGGTGCCGCCGACACCGCCGGACCCGCCGTTACCGCCGGCCAGTCCGGCTGCCGTCATCGCCCCGTCGGTGCCACTGATGCCCACGCCGCCGGTGCCGCCGGCCCCGCCGGTCCCGGCCGCGCCCTGCGTGGAGAACAACTGCGCGTTCGCGCCACCGCTACCGCCGTTGCCGCCCGAGGCGCCGGCGCCGCCCTGCCCACCGGCACCGCCCACACCGCCATTACCGCCGCCGATCAGCCCATTCGCCCCACCATTACCCCCACGACCACCCGCCACACCCGCCGACGTGGCGTCAGCACCCGCGCCGCCATCACCCCCACGACCCCACAACCCCGCCGAACCACCAGCACCACCGGCACCCCCATCCGCCGCACCCGAACCACCCTTACCGCCGTTACCGAAGACCCAACCCCCATCACCACCGGCCTTACCCGTGCCCGCCGCCCCATTCGCCCCATCACCGAACAACGGCCGACCCGTCAACACCTTCACCGGCGAAAAAAACCCGAGGTCACCTAGCCCCGCCAACGGCGAGGCCCCCGCCGCCTCCGCCGCCGCATACGCCGACCCACCCGACGTCAACAACTGGACAAACTGCGCATGAAACGCCGCACTCTGCGCCTGCAACTCCTGGAACTCCGCGCCGAACCCACCGAACAACCGCGCGATCGCCCCCGACACCTCATCCGCCGCCGCCGGCACCACCCCCGTCGTCGACGGCGACGCCGCCGCCGACGCCTGCCGGATCGCCTCCCCAATCCCACTCAAATCCGACGACGCCGACGCCAATGCGTCCGGGGCAGCCACCAGGAAAAACGACAATTTCAGACTCCCATCACGTCAAAGTCGGACGACCTGTAAACGGGCTAAGTAAAGGCAACAGGGCGGACTGTACGCCGCGTAAATTGACTTTGCAGCAAATTCCGGCAAAGTCCAATCGTTCTCATCGAAGGCGTGGGCTGCGGGGTCCCCGCGGCGCCGCCGACCGCGGGACTGCTGCTGGGGCCGGGGCGAGGGCCGGAGTCGCCGATGCCGAAAGTGCCTGCGGCAGAGCCTGATCCGCGCGTCCCGGTGGTTCCGTTGTTGCCGCCGATGCCACCCCCGGCTTCGCCGCCCGCGCCGCCCGCGCCGCCCGGGGTAACGCCGGAGACGCCTCCCCGATCCCAGTCAGAGCCGACGACGCCGCGGCCAAAGCCTCTGGAGCGGCAATCAGGAACGACGGCATCGCAGGCTCCCATCGATCACGGCGGGGGCGGCGGGACTCCGTCGGGGCCGTCGCCGCCCGCGATGCCGTTGGCGCCGCCGTCGGTGCCGCTGCCGGGATCCCCGCCGGCGCCGCCATGGCCGCCGGGCCTGGTACCGGTGCCGTTGCCGCCCGCACCGCCACCGCCGCCGTTGCCGCCCTGCCCGCCGGTGCCGCCGCCGGGGTGCGCCCCGCCGGCGCCTCCCGCACCTCCGCCGCCGCCGTCGCCGCCGGTCGCAACGGGGTCACCCGCGTCGCCGCCCCAACCGCCCTCGCCGCCGGTGCCGCCGACACCGCTGGTGAACGCGCCGCTGGCCGCGCCACCGGCGCCGCCCGCGCCTGCCTGGCCGCCCGCGCCGCCGTCGCCGCCGGTGCCCGCGGTGCCCGAACCGGTACCCGCGTCGCCGCCCAGGCCGCCCCAACCGCCGTCGCCGCCCAGCCCGCCGGTGCCGCCGTTGACGCCGCTGCCCGTCGTCCCGGAACCGCCGACGCCGCCGGTCCCGCCGACGCCGCCCGCGCCGCCGTTGCCGTTGGCGCCCAAACCGCTACCGCCGTTGCCGCCGTTGCCTCCCCAGCCGCCGTTGCCGGCCAGCGCGCCGGTGCCGTCGAGGCCGTCGCCGGCGTCGCCGCCGCTGCCCCCGGCGCCGGCGTTTCCGCCGATGCCCCCGGTGCCACCGGTGCCCGCGCTGCCGCCGCTGCCGCCGGGTGCGCCCCAGCCCCCGTTGCCGCCCTGGGGGCTGCCCGCACCGCCGTCGCCGCCGTCGCCGCCGTTGGCGCCGGTGGTGCCGTTTCCGCCGTTGCCGTTGTGGCCAGTCGGGGAGCCGGCATTGCCGCCGTTGCCCCCGTTGCCGCTCCAGTCGTTGAAGCTCTGCCCGTAGCCGCCGGTCGCGCCGGTGCCGTCGGCGGCGTTGCCGGCGTTGCCCGCGGTGCCGGCGTCGCCGCCGTCGCCGCCGTTGCCCGCGGTGCCGCCCGTGCCGGCGTTGCCGCCGTTTCCGCCGTTTCCGCCGTTGTACGCGTCGGCGCCGCCGAAGCTGTCGGCGCTGTTGCCGCCGTGGCCGCCGTCCCCGCCGTTGCCGTTGTTCCCGCCGTTGCTGTTACCGCCCGCTCCGCCGGCGCCGCCGACGCCGCCGGCCCCGCCCCCGCCCCAGCCGCCCGGAGCCACCGTGCCGCCGTTGCCGCCCGCACTACCGGTGCCGCCGGTGCCGCCCGCGGCCCCGAGGTCGGTGGCGGTGCCGCCCGCGCCGCCGGCACCACCGTTACCCGCCCAGCCGCCGTCGGCCGAGCCGTTGGGGTCGCCTGGCGAGCCGGTGACGCTGCCGCCGTTGCCCGCGGCGCCGGCGTTGCCGCCCTCGCCGCCGCCGGTGAAGCCGGTACCGCCGGCGCCCCCGGTGCCACCGCCGCCGCCCCAGCCGCCGGACATAAAGGTGAAGCCCGTCCCGGGGCTGCGACCGGAACTGCCGTCGCCGCCGTCGCCGCCGTCACCGCCCAGACCGGTGGCGCTGGATCCGCCGGCACCGCCGGTGCCGCCATTGCCGCCGTCGCCACCCACGCTCTCGCTGCCCGGCGCGGTGAGGTTGGCGCCGGTGCCGCCCTGACCGGCGTCGCCGCCCCCGCCGCCGTGGCCGCCGTGCGTCGCGCCGACGCCACCCTCGCCGCCGGTACCACCGAAGCCGCCACCGCCGCCATGGCTGTGGCCGGCGATGCCGGCGTCGGCCCCGGTGCCCCCGGCTCCGCCGTCGCCGCCGGTACCGCCGGTGCCGCTGAGGCTGGTACCGCCCTTGCCGCCGGTGCCGCCCTGGCCGCCGTAGCCGCCGTGGCTCGAGTTGGAGGCACCGGAGTAGCCGCCGTCTCCGCCGCGGCCCCCCGCCCCGGCGTTGCCGCCCGCGATGCCGGTCCCGGTGCTCTCGCCGCCGGCACCACCGGCTCCGCCCGTGCCGCCGTCACCGCCGCCGGTGAAGCCACCGGCCGGCAGGTCGACGCCCAGGCCGCCGTGGCCGCCGCCACCGCCGACGCCGCCCTTGCCGCCGGTAGCGCCGTCGCCGCCCAGGCCGCCCCCGCCGCCCATGCCGCCCCCACCGCCCGTGCTCCCCTGCCCGACTCCGCTGGCACCGCCGGCACCGCCGAGGCCGCCCTGGCCGCCGGCGCCGGCCTGGCCAAGACCGCTGGCACCGCCCGTGCCGCCTTGGCCACCGGCGCCGCCGTAGCCGCCAGAGCTGTACGCCAAGGCGCCGACGTCGCCGCCCGCGCCAGCAGCGCCACCCTCACCGCCGCCACCGGCGTCACCGCCGACGGCTCCGATGCCGAGGCCGATGCCACCGTCACCGCCGCGGCCCCCGATGCCACCCGCCCCGCCGAAGCCCGTGGTGTTGTCCGGGATGGGGCCGTCACCCATGTCGCCGCCCTTGCCGCCGGCTCCGCCCGTGCCGCCCGCGCCGCCGGTGGTGAGGCCGTCGCCGCCCTTGCCGCCGGCACCGCCCGCGCCGGCAGCCAGGCCGGCCTCGCTGTTCGCGCCCGCGCCGCCGTCGCCCGAGGCGCCGCCGGCCCCGCCCGCACCACCGTCGCCGCCCACGTCGCCGGTGCCGCCGTAGCCACCCCTGCCGGCGTCACCGCCCCAGCCGCCGCTGCCGGCCTGGCTGCCCAGCCCTTGGTCACCGCCGTGGCCGCCGTCGCCGCCCGCGCCGCCGGTGCCGCCCTGGCCGCCCGTCATGGCGCCGACGCCACCGTCACCGGCGTCGCCGCCCCGACCACCCCACCCGGCGTGGCCCTGGACCACGTCGCCGCCGTTGGCGCCCGCACCGCCGCCACCGCCCTTGCCGCCGTCGCCACCGGTGCCGCCGAGCGCGGACAACCCGAGGCCGCCCTTGCCGCCGCCGCCGGCATCGCCGCCGAAACCGCCGTTGCCGCCGGCCGACTCGTCCGCGCTGGTCCCCCCGGCCCCGCCGACGCCGCCGTTGCCGCCCGTACCGCCCGCACCGCCGTTGGGGCCGTCACCGCCGCCGCCGCCGGTGCCGCCCTTGCCGCCCAGACCGCCGTCACCGGCGCGGAAACCCGCATCCGCCGCGCCACCGTCGCCGCCGCTGCCGCCGACCCCGCCGGCCCCGCCCTTGCCGGCGATCCCGCCGGTACCGACGGCTCCGGTGTTACCGCCCACACCGCCGTCACCGCCATTACCGCCGAAGCCACCGGCGCCGCCGTTGGAGCCCGCGACCGACGTGCCGCTACCGCCCGCGGCGCCGTCACCGCCGGCGCCGCCGGCCCCGCCCGAACCCGCGACGCCGGTCGTGTCACCGGCGTCGCCGCCCAGGCCGCCGGCGCCGCCCTTGCCGCCGCTGCCGCCGTTCAGGCCGCTGCCGTCGGGCGCGGTGGCGCCCGCGCCGCCCTGACCGCCGCTGCCGCCGGCGCCCCCTGCGCCGACCGCCCCGGGCGTGCCGACGAGGCCGGCCAATCCGCCGGTGCCGCCTTTGCCGCCGGACCCGCCGTCGGACGAGGTCAGGCCGCCGGTGGCGCCCAGGCCACCGGTACCGCCGGTGCCGCCGACGCCGCCGTCACCCGCGGCGGCGCCGATGCCGCCCGCGCTGCCGCCCTGCCCGCCGTCACCACCCTGGCCCGCGGCACCCCCGGCAGCGGCTGAGGTGCTGTCGCCGCCCCGACCGCCCTCACCGCCGGCTCCGCCGTCGCCGCCGGCACCGACCGTCCCGCCCAGCAGCGCGTTGTTGGCCCCGCCGCGCCCGCCCTGACCACCGTGGCCACCGGTACCCCCGGCGCCCGGCGCCGCACCCGAGTCACCCGTGTCGCCCACTCCGCCGTCGCCGCCGGCGCCACCGGCCCCGGCCGCGCCCTGCGTCGAGAAAAGCTGCCTGTTCGCGCCGCCGGCGCCGCCCTGGCCGCCCTGCCCGCCTTGGCCGCCGGTGCCGCCCTGGCCGCCGTTGCCGCCGTTGCCGCCGCCGAACACACCGTTGGCGGCGCCCGCCCCGCCATTTCCGCCCGCCGCCCCCACACCGCCAGACCCACCCGCGCCGCCGTCCCCGCCGGCGCCCCACAGGCCCGCTTTCCCGCCCGCGCCGCCGGTACCGCCGGCCACGCCGGGGGTGACCGACTGGGTGCCCGAACCGCCCGCGCCGCCATTGCCGATCAACCAGCCGCCGTCGTGGCCGGCCGCACCCGCACCGGCCGGGGCGTCGCCGCCGTTGACGAACAGCGAGCGCCCCGTGATCGCCCTGACCGGCGACAAGATCCCGAACGGCTGCGCCAGATCGACCAGCGTCGTCAACAGATCCGCATTGGCCGCCGCCTCCGCCGCCGCATACGCCGATCCGCCCGCACCCAACAGCTGGACAAATCGCGCATGAAACTGGGCGCTCTGCGCCTGCAGCTCCTGAAACTCCGCCCCGAACCCGCCGAACAGCCGCGCGATGGCCGCTGACACCTCATCCGCTGCCGCGGGCGCCACCCCCGTCGTCGACGGCAGCGCCGCCGCCGACGCCTGCCGGAGCGCCTCACCGATCCCGCTCAGGTCCGACGACGCCGAGGCCACGGCCTGCGGAGCGACAAGAAGGGAAAACGACATATTCGGACTCCGATCACAGCACCGTGACACGACCAAACAAAGACCTGAGGCACGGGACTGTACGCCGACCACATCGCATTCGGAGCAAATTTCATAAACGAGCCCAGCATGTCGCCAAAGTTTCCACTAACACTCGGCGGGACGCAGAATCAGCATGTCAAACGGCGTGATAGGTGCACGCCGCCAGCCGGACCATGGGAGGCGCCCTCCGCCAGACCAACATCACAGCAAACATATTGAATACATCAAATTTATTGCACATCTAACCCAAATGTCGGGTCAGAGCGCACCATGGGAATCGGGGCAAACCTCGACGGCGGAGGTCTTTCACATACCGGGTTCGGGATCCGTGGTCGTCATAGCGGCGCGGTCGCGCCCGGGCGCGGATTTGGTCGCCGAAAGTTGTCGTAGGTGGCTGCTTTGATGGGGTTATGTCGTCGTTTCCCCCAACGCCTCTTGTGCCCGTGCCGGCGAACAGGCCGATGGATCGTTTGGAGGTGTTGTTCGAGGAGCTCGCGGAGTTGGCGGGTCAGCGCAACGCGATTGACGCCCAGATCGTGGCGCGGGTGGCTGAGATTGAGCGCGACGGGTTGTGCGGGATGACCGGGGCGCGCTCGGTCAAGGCGTTGGTGGCCTGGCGGCTGGGTTTGTCCTCGTCGACCGCGTCCACGATCACCACGGTCGCGGGACGGATCGCAGAGTTCCCTCTGTGCGCCGAGGCGATGGCGGCGGGCCGGTTGTCGCTGGATCAGGTGGGGGTGATCGCCGCCGGGGCGGGTGCGGGTTCCGATGAGCATTATGCGGAGCTGGCGGCGGTGGCCACGGTCAACCAGTTACGCACCGCGGTCAAGCTCGAGCCCCGCCCCGACCCCGAACCGCGCCCGGCACCGGAATCCTCGTTCACCAAGACCGGCACCGAGACCGGGGCGTGTTACCGGATCACGTTGGACCGGTTGGAGGCGGCGACGTTCGACGCCGCGCTGGCCTCGCACCGGGATGCGCTGATCGCGGGCTGGACACGCGACCACACCGACAGCACCGACGAGCAGCGGCCCCCGATACCGTCCACAGTGGATGCGTTTCTGCGGTTGGTGGACGCCGGCTGGGACGCCGATGCCGCCCAGCGCCCGCACAGCGCGCACACCACGGTGGTGGTGCACCTCGATGTCGCCCAGCGCGCCGCCGCCCTGCACCTGGGCCCGCTGCTCTCCGACGCCGAACGCCGGTATCTGACCTGTGATGCCACCTTTGAGGCGTGGTTTGAGCGCGACGGACAACCGATCGGGGCGGGGAGGGAGACCCGTCAAATCAGCCGCCGGCTGCGCCGCGCGCTCGAGCACCGCCACTCCACGTGTGCGGTGCCCGGCTGCGGGGCCACCCGCGGGCTGCACGCCCACCACCTGGTGCACTGGGAAGACGGCGGCCCCACCGAGCTCTCGAACCTGGTGCTGCTATGCCCGTATCACCACCGCCTGCACCACCGCGGCGGCATCACCATCTCCGGCACCGCCGAGGATCTGACCGTCACCGACAGCGAAGGCCACACCCTGGACAACCGATCCCTGGCCCGACCACCCAACGGACCCCCACCCGATGTTCCGCCCTGGAACGGGCCCTTGGGTGAACGCGCCGACTGGTGGTGGTACACACCCTACGAACCCAAAAAGACCGGCTAACAAAGAATGTCGCGGCCGGCGGATTTATTGCGCCCCAGTCTCACCTAATTCGGCTCGTCACGGCCATCACGGGGGCGGCGGATTCCCGGCCGCCGGCGCCGGGCAGGGTGTAAGCGCCGCCGGCGCCGGCATCGTCACGTGAACACCCGCAACCGCGGCGTCAGGGGGAACCGTGGGAGCCTGACGTGCCGCCGGATCCGTTGATGCCGTTGGGGTCGCCGCCGTCGCCGAGCGCGCCGCCCGCACCGCCGTTGCCGCCTTGGCCTGCGGTCCCGAGGTTGCCCCCGTTACCTCCGTTACCGCCATTACCGCCGTTGCCACCGTGGCCTCCGTCGGTGACACCGTCGCCGCCACGGCCGCCCGCGCCGCCGGCGCCCGCGTCGCCACCGTTACCGTCGGTCCCGCCGGAGCCTGCATTGCCGCCGTTTCCGCCCTTCGCACCGTTGCCGCCGATGCCACCGTCGGGCGCCGGGCCAACGGCGCCGGCGCCGCCTTTACCACCGGCGGTGCCGTCACCGCCGTTGCCGTTGAGTCCTCCGGAGCCGTTGCCACCGTTGCCACCGTTGCCCTCGTTGCCGGTGAAGCTGAAGCCGTTACCGCCGTTCTGGCTGGTCCCGGCCAGGCCATCGCCCCCGTTACCGGCGGTACCTGCGTCGCCGCCGTCGCCGCCGGCCCCGCCTGTCCCGCCGGTCCCGGCGTTGCCGCCGTTGCCTCCGTTGCCGCCGTTGACGGCGTTGCCGCCACCGAAGGCGTCGGTGCTGTTGCCGCCATGACCACCGGCCCCGCCGTTGCCGTTGGCGCCGCCGTTGCTGTTGCCGCCGGTTCCGCCGTCGCCGCCCTGACCGCCGACGCCGCCGTACGCATTCGCGCCCAGGACATTCGTGCCGGCGTTGCCACCGGCACCTCCGGCGCCGGCGTTGCCACCGTTGGCCGCCACACCGGTACCGGCCCCGCCGGCGCCGCCGACCCCGCCCTGACCGCCGCCGCCAGCGAAACTGTCGGAACCGGCGACGTCGATGTTTCCGCCGACCAGGATGCTGCCGCCCGTACCGCCCGCGCCGGCGGCACCGCCGGCTCCGCTCGTCGAGTTCGCGCCGGTTCCGGCGCCACCGGCGCCGCCGTTGCCGCCGTTGCCGCCGTTGCCCGCCTCGGTGTCGGCCCCCAGGCCGAGGCTTCCGGTGCTGATGTCGGCGGCGTTACCCCCGACACCGCCCTTACCGCCCGCGCCGCCGCCCGCGTGGCCATCGCCGCCGACGCCGCCGGAGCCCGCGTCGCCGCCGAAGCCCGAGTAGGTGTACTGGCCGCCGCTGGCGCCGTGGCCGCTAGCGCCGCCATTCCCGCCGTCGCCGCCGGCGCCGCCCTTGCCGCCCCCGTCCAGGCCGAAGTCGTTGCCGCCGCCGCCGCCGGTGCCGCCGCGGCCACCGTCGCCGCCGGACGTCCCGCTTCCGGGCCCGCCAGTCACATCGCTGGCGTCTCCGCCGACTCCACCGGCGCCGCCGTTGCCACCGCGACCGCCCGCGGCGCCGGCCGCGGTGGCGTTGCCGCCCCAACCCCCATGGCCTCCGTCGCCGCCGTTGCCGCCGACGCTGGACTGGTTCGCCCCGGTACCGCCCGTGGAACCGTTTGCACCGGCACCTCCGACGCCGCCGACGCCGCCGCCAAGGGCCCCGTCGCCGCCGTTGCCGCCCGATCCGCCGGAGCCGCCGTCACCGCCGTGGGTGTAGTTGGTAACGGCGCCCGCGCCCGCACTGGCGCCACCGTCACCGCCGCGACCGCCGACGCCGCCGACGCCCGCGTCGCTTTCTCCGCCGGACCCGCCGTCGCCGCCGGCGCCACCGACGCCGCCGTAACTCACCGCACCTGCGGCGCCGACCCCGCCAGCCCCGCCGACCCCGCCGGCACCGGCGACGCCGCCCGCGACTCCCGCCCCGGTGCTCTTGCCGCCGTCACCGCCCGTGCCGCCGCGACCGCCAGTGCCGGCCTCGCTGTAGCCGTTCGGCGCGGTGCCGCCGTCGCCGCCGACCCCGCCCACGCCGCCGACGCCGCCCGTGCCGGCGGTCGAGCCCTCCCCGCCGTGCCCGCCGCCGCCGCCGTTGCCGCCGGTGCCGCCGCGGCTCGCGTTGTTGGAGGCGATGTTGCCGCCGTCACCCGCGGCGCCCCCAGCGCCGCCCACGCCGCCGTCGCCGCCCACGGCATTCGCGCCCGTGCCCTTGCCGCCCTCGCCGCCAAAGCCTCCGCCGCCGCCATTGCCGCCCAAGCTGGTGCTGCCGGTAGTCGTCGTGCCGTCGCCGCCATTGCCGCCGGCCCCGCCGACGCCGCCATCGCCACCCGCGCCGCCCGCAGTGATTCCGACGCCACCGTTACCACCGTCGCCGCCGACGCCGCCGAACGTGCCGGCCTCGCTGTTGTCGCCCGCGCCCCCGTCGCCAGAGGCGCCACCGACGCCGCCCTGCCCGCCGTGGCCGCCGATGTTGCCGGTGCCGCCGTCGCCGCCCTTACCGGCCGCGCCGCCAAAGCCGCCGCTGCCGGCCCGGTTGCCGGCGCCCTGGTCGCCGCCCTGGCCACCCTGACCGCCCTGACCGCCGGTCCCGCCCTGGCCGCCCTGGGTTAGTCCGTCGCCGCCTTTGCCGGCGTCTCCGCCAGCGCCACCCCAGCCGGCGTCGCCGTGCCCCAGGTTGTCGGCACCCGTGGCACCGCTGCCGCCGGCGCCCCCGACCCCGCCGCCGCCACCCGCGCCGCCGACGCCCGTTGTGCCCGTGCCGCCGTCGCCGCCCTTGCCCGCATCGCCGCCGAAGCCTCCGGCGCCCCCGTTGGCACCACTGTCTGTGCTGCCGCCGTCGCCGCCCTTGCCCGCGTTGCCGCCGAGGCCGCCCTCGCCGCCGCTCGGGCCGGTGCCGCCGGCGCCGCCGTCACCCCCGTGACCGCCCAGTCCGCCGATCCCGCCCCTGATGCCCGGCGTCGCGTCGGCGTCACCACCGGCACCGCCGACGCCACCGGCGCCGCCGCCACCGCCCGTACCTGCGATCCCGCCGGTGCCCACAGTTCCGGCGTCGCCGCCCGCGCCGCCACCGCCACCGGCACTGCCGAAGCCGCCGGACCCACCGTCGAAGCCGACAGTGGTGCTGCCGGAGCCACCGGCGCCGCCGTGGCCGCCGGAACCGCCCGCTCCACCGGCGCCCGCGATCCCGGTGGCGTCGGCCGCCTTGCCACCGTTGCCGCCCTCGCCGCCGGTGCCACCGATACCACCGTTTAGTCCGCTGCCCGCGGGGGCATCGGTGCCAGTGCCGCCCGTGCCGCCGGCGCCGCCCGCACCGCCGCCGCCCACCGCGCCGCCGCTGCCGACGGCGCCCTTCAACCCGCCGTTGCCCCCATTGCCGCCGATTCCGCCGTCGCCCGCCAGCGACGCGCTGCTGCCACCGGTGCCACCCTTGCCGCCCGCGCCGCCGTCGCCGCCAGTGCCCGCCACGCCGCCGGCACCGCCCGCACTGCCGCCCTGCCCGCCGTCGCCCCCGGTACCCGCATTGCCGCCGGTCACACCCGTCGCACCCGTACCACCGTTGCCGCCCACGCCGCCGGTACCACCGTGACCGCCGCTGCCGACCGAACCGCCGAACAGCGCGCTATTGGCCCCGCCGGTACCGCCCGCACCACCGCCGCCGCCGTGTCCGCCCGTCAGTTGGGCCGCCGTCATGCCCCCGTCAAGTCCGTTGGCACCCGCACCACCCGTGCCGCCGATGCCGCCGCTACCGCCGCTGCCATTAAGCGAGAACAGTTGCGCGTTGGCACCACCGGCGCCGCCGGTGCCGCCCAGGGCGCCGGTACCGCCGGTGGCACCCATGCCGCCCACGCCGCCGTTGCCGCCGCCGATCAGCCCGTTCGCCCCGCCATTACCCCCACGACCGCCCTGGACGCCCGTGGTGGTGGCGTCACCGCCTTCACCTCCGTTGCCGCCCTTGCCCCACAGCCCCGCCGACCCGCCGGCCCCGCCGGCACCCCCGTCCGCCGTTCCCGAACCGCCATTGCCGCCATTGCCGAAGATCCAGCCCCCGTCGCCACCTGCCTTGCCTGTGCCGGTAGCGCCGTTGGCGCCGTCGCCGAACAGCGGCCGGCCGGTCAGCAACTTCACGGGCGAAAAGAACCCGAGATCCTGTAGGCCCGCCAGCGGCTGAGCATTTGCCGCCTCCGCCGCCGCGTAGGCCGACCCGCCGGAGGTCAGCAACCGCACAAACTGCCCGTGGAAGGCGGCGGTCTGCGCGTGCAGTTGCTGATACTCCGCGCCGAACCCGCCGAAGAGCCGCGCGATAGCCGCCGACACCTCGTCCGCCGCCGCCGGTGCCACCGCCGTCGTCGACGGCAACGCCTCCGCGGACGCCTGTCGCAGCGCCTCCCCGATCCCGCTCAGATCCGCCGATGCCGACGCCAGCGCGTCGGGTGCTGCGAACAGGAAAGACGACATCGTTGATACTCCTCAAGCCTCGCGGTGGACGGGACTGTACGCCCGCCAACTTGACTTCGCGGCAAAATTCGGCAAACAAGCGGCTGCGTGTTGCCAATGACGGGATCCGTCGCGGCAGGCGCGTTGTCGCAACCGACGAATCGCGGAAAAGGCCTTTATTCAACATGAATCGTGCGTGCGCCATCGGGCGATTCGCCGGCCTGCACAACCTGCACGGGAGGATCACAGCAAATTCATTGAATACAAACCTGCGGATCGACCGTCCCGGGGGTGGAGCAGCGGCGAGGGCGCGCGCAGCTTGGCGAGTCGCCCAGCGGGCGCGGCCGAGCGCGAGCGCCGCTTGGCGACAGCCGCCGAGCGCGAGGGGCAGCCGCTTGGCGACAGCCGCCGAGCGCGAGGGGCAGCCGCTGAGCGCGAGCGCCGATTGGCGACAGCCGCCGAGCGCGAGGGCAGCCGCTGAGCGCGAGGGGCCTCAAAAGTGAGGCAAAACCCCCCAATTGCCTGCAATTTGAGGCCGCTCACGGCCCGGAGCTGCAATTTGAGGCCGCTCGTCGGCCGAACCGGCAATTTGAGGCCGCTCACGCGCAATTTGAGGCCGCTCACGGCCCGGAGCTGCAATTTGAGGCCGCTCGTCGGCCGAACCTGCAATTTGAGGCCGCTCACGGCCCAATCGCCCGCAATTTGAGGCCGCTCACGGCCCAATCGCCGGCAATTTGAGGCCCCTCACGCGCCGAACCCGCAATTTGAGGCCGCTCGCCGCCCGCTCACAGCAGCGCGCTCGCGGCCACGGCCCTCAAGCCCGCCCGTGCCGCCGAGGCCGATCCCGCGCCCCGTATTACGGAGTGGGCGGAGGCGGCGGATTCCCGTCGACGCCGACGTTGCCGGGGCTTCCGGGGGCACCGCCGTCGGTGCCGGCGCCGGCGCCGCCAAGGGCGCCCCCATGCCCGCCGAACCCGGTACCCGTACCGTTGCCGCCGGTACCGCCGCCCCCGCCGGTACCGCCCTGGCCGCCGATGCCCCCGCTACCCGTGTGCGCCCCGCCGGCGCCGCCGGCGCCGCCAGCGCCGCCGTCGCCTCCGGTCGCGCCGGTCCCGATGCCGGTGGCACCCGCGTCGCCGCCCCAGCCGCCGAAGCCGCCGAAGCCGCCGAGGCCGCCGGTGTTGGCGTTGCTGGCCGCACCGCCGGCCCCGCCGGCGCCCGCGGCGCCGCCGGTACCGCCGTTGCCGCCGGTGCCGGGCGTGCCGAGGCCGGCGCCCGCGGCGCCGCCGGTACCGCCAAAGCCGCCGTCGCCACCGGTACCGCCGAGGCCGCCGTCGGCGCCGCTGGCCGTCGTTCCGGAACCGCCGACGCCGCCCTTCCCGCCGGCGCCGCCCGCGCCGCCGTTGCCGTTGGTGACCTGCCCGCTACCGCCCGCGCCGCCGTTACCGCCGTGCCCGCCGTTGCCGCCCCACGCGCCGGTGCCATCGAGGCCGTTGCCGCCGTTGCCGGCGTTGCCGCCGGCCCCGCCGTTGCCGCCGGAGCCACCCATAGCGCCGCTGCCGTTGCCCGCGTTACCGCCGCTTCCGCCATCGGCGCCCCAGCCACCGTCGCCGCCACGCAAGCTGGGCGCACCGCCTCCGGCGCCGTTGCCGCCGTTGGCGCCCGCGGTGCCGTTGCCGCCGTCACCGTTGAGGCCGCCGACACCGCCATCCCCGCCGTTGCCACCATTGCCGGCGTTGTCGGTGAGGGAGAGCCCAAACCCGCCGTCCTGACCGCTGCCGGCCAGCGCGTCGCTGCCGTTGCTCGCGGCGCCGGCGTTGCCGCCCTTGCCACCGTTGCCGCCGACCCCGCCGCTTCCGGCATTGCCGCCGTCGCCACCGTTGCCGCCGTTGATCCCGCCGCCGCCGCCGAAGGCGGCGGAGCTGTCGGCGCCCTGGCCACCCGCCCCGCCGTCGCCGTTGTGGCCCAGGCCATTACTGTCGCCGCCGGTACCCCCGTTGCCGCCGGCACCGCCGCCGCCGCCGTATGCGTTGGCTCCGAAGAGGTTGGTGCCGGCCTTGCCACCGGCACCGCCGGCGCCCGCATTGCCACCGTTGGCGTCGATGCCCACGCCGGCCCCGCCGGCCCCGCCATCGCCACCGGCGCCACCGAAGCCGGCATTACTCGAGGCCGTGACGTCGGTATTTCCGCCGACCAGGTTGCTGCCGCCGCTGCCGCCTGCGCCACCGGCTCCGCCGGAACCGGCCGTCGTGCCGGCACCGGTCGCCGCACCGCCAGCGCCACCGGCACCGCCTCGGCCGCCGGAACCGGCTCCGGTGCTCGCGCCGGCGCCGAGGCTTCCGGTGCTCACGTCGGCGCCGTCGCCGCCGACGCCACCCTTGCCGCCCGCACCGCCGCCGAGGTGCCCTGAGCCGCCGTCGCCGCCGGCACCGCCGTCACCGCCGCCGCCCGCGCCGGTGTACTGGCCGCCGCCGACGACGTGGCCGCCGTCGCCACCCCGGCCGCCGGCGCCTCCGCCGCCGCCGTTGCCACCGCCGACGAGGCCGTTGTCGTTGCCGCCCCCGCCGCCTGCGCCGCCGGTACCGCCTATGCCGCCCTCGCTGCCTGCGCCGACGCCGGCCACGGCTCCGCCGTCTCCGCCGGCACCGGCGGCGCCACCCGCACCGCCCTGGCCACCCGCGGCCCCGTTTCCGGTGGCCTGGCCGCCGTCACCACCCCGGCCGCCGTCACCGCCGTAGCCACCGACGGAGTACTGGGCGCCGTTGCCGCCGGTGCCGCCGGTGGCCCCGACGCCGCCGGCGCCACCCGCACCGCCGCCGAGCGCGCCCGCGCCGCCAGTACCACCGTCGCCGCCGGAGCCACCGTCGCCGCCGTAGGTGTATTGGACGCTGGCGCCGGCGGTGCCGGTGGTACCGCCCGCGCCGCCGCCGCCGCCCTTGCCGCCGACACCCGTGACGCTCTCGCCGCCAGTGCCGCCGCCACCGCCGTCGCCGCCGACGCCGCCATAGCTCACCAAACCCGCGGCGCCATTCCCTCCGGCACCACCGACGCCACCGGTGCCGGCGTTGCCGCCCGCGACGCCCGCACCGGTGCTCTTGCCGCCGTCACCGCCCAGGCCGCCGTCACCGCCGGCGCCGGCCTCGCTGAAGCCTCCGGGGGTGGTCCCGGCGTTGCCGCCGACGCCGCCCACGCCGCCGCCGCCACCGGTGCCGCCAGTGGATCCCTCGCCGCCGGTACCGCCGCCGCCGCCGGTACCGCCCTGGCCGCCGTCACTCTGCTCTGCGTTGATGCCGATGTTTCCGCCCGCGCCACCGGCGCCACCGGCGCCGCCGGTCCCGGCGTTGCCGCCCACGGCCCCCACCCCGGTGCCCTTGCCGCCGTCGCCGCCCACACCGCCGGCGCCGCCGTTTCCGCCCGCGCTGATGCTGGAGGGGGAGTTGGCGCCGTCGCCGCCGTTGCCGCCGGCACCGCCGACACCACCCTGACCACCGGCGCCGCCCGTAGTGACACCGTCGCCGCCCTTGCCGCCGGCGCCACCGGTGCCGGCGTATGTACCGGCCTGGCTGTTCTCGCCCGCGCCGCCGTCGCCGGAGGCGCCGCCGACACCGCCCTGCCCGCCGTGGCCGCCGACATTTCCTGTGCCGCCGTCGCCGCCGTTCCCGGCGTCACCGCCCCAGCCGCCGTAGCCGGCCATGGAGCCAAGCCCCTGGTCGGCGCCCTTGCCGCCCTCCCCGCCGGTACCGCCCGTGCCGCCCTGACCGCCCGTCGTAACACCCGCGCCGCCGTCGCCGGCGTCACCGCCGCGGCCACCCCAGCCGGCGTGCCCCTGAAGTAGGGTGCCGCCCTTGGCGCCGCCGCTTCCGGCCCCGCCCGTACCGCCGTCACCGCCGGTGCCGCCGACTCCGGTGAGGCCGACGCCGCCCTTGCCGCCCTGGCCGGCGTCACCACCGAAGCCGCCATTGCCTCCGGCGGAGCCGTCGGCACTGATCCCGGCGGCGCCGCCCATGGCACCGTTGCCGCCCTTACCACCCGTCCCGCCGCTGGGGCCATTGCCGCCGAGACCGCCGTCACCGCCGCGGCCGCCCAGGCCGCCGTCGCCCGCCACGTAGCCCGCGTCGGCGTTACCGCCGGCACCACCGACGCCGCCGGCCGCACCGGCGCCGCCCTTGCCGGCGATCCCGCCCGTACCGATCGTCCCGGCGTCACCGCCCCCGCCCCCGCCGCCACCTTTGCCGCCGAAGCCCCCGAAGCCGCCGTCCACCGCGGTACCGCTCGACCCGGAACCGCCCGCGCCGCCGACACCACCGACACCGCCCGCCCCACCGGCGCCCGCGATCCCGGTCGCGTCGGCCGCCTTGCCGCCGTTGCCGCCCTCGCCACCGCCGCCGCCGTAGCCGCCGTTCAGTCCACTGCCCGCCGCGGCGTCGGTACCGGCGCCACCCGTGCCACCGGTGCCGCCGGCGCCACCCCCACCCACTGCGCCGCCGCTGCCGACGCTGCCCTTCAAACCGCCATTGCCGCCGTTACCGCCGGTACCGCCGTCGGCCGCCTGCGACGCGCTGCTACCTCCGGTGCCGCCCTTACCGCCCGCACCGCCGTCGCCACCCGTGCCCGCCGCGCCGCCGGCACCACCCGCGTTGCCGCCCTGCCCGCCGTCGCCACCGGTGCCCGCATCACCGCCGGTCACCCCGGCCGCACCCGCACCACCGTTGCCGCCCACGCCGCCGGTGCCGCCGTGACCGCCGCTGCCCACCGACCCACCGAACAGCGAACTGTTGGCCCCACCGACACCGCCCGCACCGCCGCCGCCACCGGTTGCGCCCGTCAGCTGGGCCGCCGTCATGCCCCCATCGAGACCATTGGCACCCGCGCCACCCGTGCCGCCGATGCCGCCGCTACCGCCAGAACCGTTCAGCGAGAACAACTGGGCATTCGCCCCACCGGTACCGCCGGTGCCGCCCAGGGCGCCGGTACCGCCGGTGCCACCCATGCCGCCCACGCCGCCGTTACCGCCGCCGAACACGCCGTTGGCCCCGCCGGCCCCGCCGTGACCGCCCTGCGCGCCCGCACCACCGGAACCACCCGTGCCGCCCGAGCCGCCGGCGCCCCACAGGCCCGCCTGCCCGCCCGCGCCACCTGTACCGCCGGCCACGCCCGCGGTCGTCGAGTTGTAACCGGTGCCGCCGGTGCCACCGTTGCCGATCAGCCAGCCGCCGTTCTGGCCGGCACCCCCGGTCGCGCCGCCGCTCGTGCCCGCCGCCCCGTTGCCGCCGTTGACGAACAGCGAACGCCCCGTGATCGCCTTCACCGGCGACAGGATCCCGAACGGCTGCGCCAGATCGACCAGCGTCGTCAACAGGTCCGTGCTGGCCGCCGACTCCGCCGCCGCATACGCCGACCCACCGGAAGTCAACAACGCCGCGAACCGCGCATGAAACGCCGACGACTGCGCCTGCAACTCCTGAAACTCCGCCCCGAACCCACCGAACAACCGCGCGATGGCCCCCGACACCTCATCCGCCGCCGCCGGCACCACCCCCGTCGTCGACGGCAACGCGGTCGCAGCAGCCGTCCGCAGCGCCTCCCCGATCCCACTCAAATCCGACGACGCCGAAACCAGCGCTTCCGGAGCAGCAACCAGGAAAGACGACATCTTTAGGCTCCAATCACCGCAGCGTGACACGACCAAATTAAGGCCTGAGGCTCGGGACTGTACGCTCGCCGAATTGACTTGGGGGGCAAATTAGGCAAATAAGCGGCTGCGTGTCATTGACGACGGGATCGGCGGCGGCCCCTGCACCCCTTCACCCGACGAGGCGCGGAAAGTCCCATGTATTCAACATGAATCCGTCCACCATCGCGGCGCAATGCCTAGCGCTACAACCAAATGCGCGTGCCAGCGCCACCAGAAACCAAGATCACAGCAAACTCGTTGAATACAACATAAACAATTGCATACGTAATTCACACGTCAGGCGGAGTGCCGACCGGGGGGCCGCCGGCAGCCGCCGCAGGCAGGCCCCACCGGACTCATACGATCTGCAGCCGCGGCGGAACTTTCTGCGGATCACGCCAGAAGGCGTCGTTCAGGAAACGGCTGAACAGGTCCGGTGGCAGCAACGACTCGCGCACGTCGGCCTCGACCGTGGTCCGCACGGTGTGCAGTCCCGGCGTGCCGGCCCGCGCGTCGAACTCACTGACGTCGTAGTCGACATTGCCGAAATCGTGGTCGAACACCGGCTCGCCGATAAACGAGTAGATGGCCCGCATGGCCTTGGCCGGGTCGGTGCTCAGCGTTTCGTACTGGACCAGCAATAGGTGATCCCGTTGCGCGCCGTAGCAGGCTTGCTTCAACGCGTCGTAGGGTGCGCCGACCATGCCTTCGGGTGCTACCAGGCTCTTGGCGCGGGTGTAGACCGTGCCCCCAGCGCTGTAGTTGAAAATCGACGACGGACTAAAGACGTTGCGTTGAATCAACCGCTCGACACTGTCGACCACCCACTGCAGTTCACGAACGCACGCAATCACTTTCGCGTCCGGGAAGAGCCGCACGATGGCCGCCATCCACCCACACCAAGCGCGGCTGGTATCGAAGATCACCTCGGCGGTGCACTCGGCATAGAAGTTGTCGAACAACCCACGCAGGATTCGCTCGCGCTTCCTGTCGTCGATGAACACCGAGAACTCGTTCAGTCCACTCATTTCCCGCAGCAGGGCACCGAACAGGCCGGCCAGCGGGCCCGACATGCCCGCCTCGAACCGCGGGTTCTGCCGCAGCAACGCGGCCAGCAACGTCGAACCCGATCGCGGCAGACCCGAGATGAAGTGAATGCTTGACACAGGTCCCTCTCTTACTCTGCCGGTGATGTTGCCTGCGGGACCCGGCCGATCGATGTCCAGGAGGACGTGCGAGTTGAGGCGTCTGGATTTCGGACCGCAAGTGTATTGACGGGAAAAGACCCCGACCGATAGGGAGCATCGATGAAATGCCTCGACCCCGCATTACCGCCCTGACCGTACCCGTGGGGCGCAGCAGGCCCGAATCCCGCTGCGCCCCATGACGATTACTAGGGGTTGAACACGCTTGCGCCCGTGGTTCCACCCCCTCCAATCGCACCCGTCGGTCCGCCGACGTCACCGGGTCCGCCGTCACCGGCGGTGGCGTTGGTCAGTCCCAGTGACTGTCCTTCCCCACCGTTTCCGCCGACACCGCCGGTGCCGGGGTTCAACGGGTCGACGTAGGTGCCGCCGTTACCGCCGGTACCGCCGTTTCCGCCGTGAACGGTGATATTGGTGGAGTCGGTGCCGCCGGCGGGCACCAGCCTGCCCGCGACAGCGTCACCGCCAGCCCCGCCATGCGCAAGGCCGTTGTTGAGACCACCGTCACCGCCGTTACCGCCGAATGAGTGGCCGTTCACAATCGTGGTGCCTTGCGGGCTGCTGTCGGTATTGACGGCAGTCCATGCGTAACCGCCATCACCGCCGTCGCCGCCGCGACCCACACCGCCGTTGCCGCCGGTCGCGTCACCGCTGGCACTACCGAACAAGCCCGTGACCTGGGCCCCACCACCGTTACCGCCGGTAGCACCGCTGGCGCTGGCTGCTCCCCCGTCGCCACCGGTGGCGGTGCCACTAGCCACCCCGTCGGTCCCTCCGGTCAACACCCCTCCGTACGCGCCGTGACCACCATGGCCGCCGCCGGTGGCATTGCCGCCGTTGCCGCCGATTCCGGTGCCGGTCGAGTTGCCGCCGACGATAGCGCCGTAGCCGGCTTGGACGAAGCCGCTGCCATAGATGGGGTCAAAACCGTCACCGCCGACACTGCCGGCACCGGATGCGGTCCCGCCGAGGCCGCCCGTCGCGGTCCCGTTGGCGTACCCGCCCTGAGACGCCTGAATTAAGCCACCGCCGCCGGCGCCGCCGATACCGTGGTCAACGCCATACCCGCCGGCGCCACCCGTGGCGGTGCCTTCAGCGGTGCCATGATCGCCAGTGGTATGGATCAGGCCGTAACCCCCGAGACCTCCGGCGCCGCCAAGCTTGGCGTAGCCGCCGGCGCCGCCTTGGGCGGTCCCGCCAGCCGTACTGCCGACGCCGTTAGCGGAGATGGTCGCGTAGTTCCCGGCGCCGCCGATGCTGCCCGAGCCGTCGCCATACCCGCCGGCCCCGCCAATGGCATGACCGCTCGTGACGGAGCTGCCGACGCCGCTGGCGGAGATGGTGGCGTCGCTTCCGGCGCCGCCCATGCCGCCGTCGATGCCGGCACCGCCTGCGCCGGCGGTCGCGGTGCTGCCAGTGACCGAGCCACCGCTGTCTGCCGTGACGGCCGCGTTGCCGCCGCCCCCGCCGATAGCACCGTTGGTGCCGCCGGCACCGCCGAGCCCACCTTGGGCGGTGCTGGTCGAGACGACGCCTCCACCGGTGGCATCGACAAGGGCCTCACCGCCGGTGCCCCCCTGGCCGCCGGCCGCGCTGGCGGTGCCATTCCCGCCGGCTCCGCCGCCGCCGCCGTGCGCGGTGCTGCCAGTGATGGAGTTGACGGGGCCGTAGCCGTTCACATCAGCATTGCCGCCCGCGCCTCCCGCGCCGCCGTCGTGGCCCAGACCGTCGCCACCGGCACCACCCAGCCCGCCGTCGCCGCCGTGGGACGTGTTGTCGGTGCCAAACCACAGGTGCGAGTTGCCCCCGCCGCCGCCGGCGCCGCCGATCGCACCGTTTTGGCCGCCGGCCCCACCGAACCCGCCGTCGCCACCGAGGGCGCTGCCGCCCGAGACGTCGGTGGCCGACAACACGTAGCCATAGCCGCCGTTGCCGCCGCGGCCATTACCGATGCCGGCGCCGCTGTTGCCTCCCACGCCACCGATGGCTTTGCTGTTCTCAGTGGTCGTGCCGTACTCGCCGAAGACCCCGCCCCTGCCGCCGTCACCACCACGGCCGCCGTCGAAGCCCTTACCGCCGGCCCCGCCCTTGCCGTAACCGCCAGTGACGGTGCCGCCGCTGTAGGCGCCACCAGCGCCGGCGTCGACCAAGCCGGTGCCGCCCTTGCCGCCGACGCCGCCGCTGTAGGCACCACCCCCGGCGCCGCCGAGGGCCGTACCGCTGGCGCTGGCTGCGTGGGTGTATCCACTGGCGGCGACGACATACGCGTTGCCGCCGGCACCGCCGATGCTGCCGGCGCCGGTGCCCATAGCACCGGCACCGCCAGTAGCGGTACCGCTGGCGATGCCCGGATCACCGGCATTCCCGTAACCGCCCCACACGACGCCGCGGCCACCCGCACCACCCTGGCCGCCGTCGACACCGGCAGCCCCGGCACCGCCGGTGGCGGTGCCGGTCGCGGTACTACCCGTACCGCTGGCCTCCACCGACGCCGCTCCGCCAGCACCACCGATACCAGCGTTGATGCCGGCCCCGCCGTCGCCGCCCTTCGCGATACCGGCAGTGACGGATCCACCGCCATCGGACCGGACCGCCGCGTCGCCTCCGGCCCCGCCGATAGCGCCGTCGGCGCCGCCGGCACCGCCTTTGCCGCCGGTGGCGGTGCTGCCGCCGGCGACGGAACCTCCGCTGTCGGCGGTGATGCTGGCGGCGCCTCCGGCCCCGCCATGCCCGCCGGTCGCGGTGGCTGTGCCGGCGCCGCCGCTCCCGCCGTTTCCGCCGGTGGCCGTGCCGGTGGCATTACCGCCCTGGACAAAGGCGCCACCGCCGCCACCGCCGCCGCCACCGCCGTACCCGGGCCCGGTGGCGGTGGCGGCAGCGCCCGCCCCACCGGCCCCGGCGGCCCCTGCGGTCGCACCGGTACCGGAGCTGGTGCCCGCTCCGCCCTGTCCTCCGTCGCCGCCGGCACCGAAGCTTCCGCCGTTGCCGACGCTATGCGCCCCGCCGGCGCCGCCGGCGCCGCCGGTCCCGCCGTGGCCGCGGGCGCTGCCCTCGCCACCGGCCCCACCCGTGCCGCCGGTGCCACCGGTGCCACCGTGACCCGCCGCACCGGCGTTGCCAAACAGCACCGCCTGGTTGACACCGGCAGCCCCACCGGGCCCGGCGGCAATACCGCCCTGGCCGCCCTGGCCGCCGTCGGCACCGTCGCCGGTAGCGCCGGTGTAGTTGCCGCCTGCGCCGCCGGTGCCGCCCTGGCCACCGTCACCGCCTTGGCCGCCGGAACCACTGGTGCCGCCTAGGATCGCCTGGTTGGCCCCACCGTCACCGGCGGCGCCGCCAGCGCCACCCATGCCGCCCGTAGCACCCGCGGTGGGCGCGGTGGCGGAGTCGTTGCCCGCCACCCCGGTTGCACCGGCCCCACCGGTCCCGGCGGCCCCGCCGTCCCCGCCATGACCATTGAACGAGAACAGCTGCCTGTTGGCACCGCCGTCGCCGCCGCCGCCACCGATACCGCCGACTCCCGCAGGTCCGCCCCCGACTCCGCCGGCGCCGCCCATGCCGCCGTTACCGCCGCCGCCACCGCCGATAAACCCATTTGCCCCGCCGGTCCCGCCGCGACCCCCAGTCCCACCGAACCCGCCGGTCGCGGCGGTGCCCTGGCCGCCGGCCCCGCCGCTCCCGCCGTCGCCGCCGGCACCCCACAGACCTGCCTGCCCGCCGTTACCGCCCGCGCCGCCGGCCCCGCCGCTCGCACCGGCGGCACCGTTACCTCCATTACCGCCGTTGCCGACGATCCACCCGCCGTCTTGACCGGCCGTGCCACTCGCCCCGGGAGCAGCACCACTGGTCCCGTTGGCGCCGTTGGCGAACAGCGCGCGGCCCGTAATCGCCTGGACTGGCGAGAAAATCCCATAGGGCTGCGCGAGACCGACCAACTCTGTCAACGGGTCCTGAGCCGCGGCCGTCGGCAGCGCGGCCGCGTTGGCCGCCTCCGCGAGCCCATACGCAGTCCCACTCGAGGACAACAACTGCGCAAACCGGGCATGGAACTGCGCCGCTTGTGCGCTCAGCGACTGGAAATCCTGACCGTACGTGCCGAACAAGCGGGCGATCGCCTCCGACACCTCGTCGAGTGCGGACGGCAGGATCCCGGTTGTCGGTGCAGCTGCGGCCGCCGTAGCTTGCCTGATCGCGTTCTCGATCCCGGTCAGCTCAGCCGATGCTGCGGCCAAAGCCTCAGGTGCTGCGAGCAGGTTAGACGACATGTTGCACACTCCAATCCCCCGAATGGTGGCCAAACCACAAATGTCCCTAAAGACAGGCGGTCGGGACTTTACGCCTGCCAGATTTGGTTTGGGGCGGATTTGGCAACATTTCAATCGGCGTTTTCAGCCGGCGCGGTTCCCTTACCCCTGAAGAGCCGTATCAGCCAAGAAATCCCAGGTAGAAGGCCCTTGGTGGGGTAGTCTGCGGCACAGGTAGGCGGGCCGATGCCCGCGCATCTTGACGCGCGTATATATTTCCATAAATATGCATTTCAGTGTCCCCATAAAGATGCCTTTCCAGGGCATTGAGGAATCTATTCACCCAGAGTTAAGAACGCCATTTCGGCCTTTATTCCGAGTCGCCAGGCCGTGGCCGTATCGGCACGCGGTGCGCCACGCGAGCCGGTATCAGTCAGACGCCTGTGGAGGTCGCCGTTACTCGGGCGAAGTGCCCCTAGCCCAGGTCGGGGTGCGCCTGCAGGATGGCGGCCACGATAAGCGCCTGCAGGCTCGTATCCTCGTCGGCCGCCAACCGCTTGAGCGTTCGATGCACACCGCGGGGCAGGTCCAGCGTGGTCCGCACGCCGACGCCAGTCCCACGCCGCACCTTCGATGCCTCAGCAAGGCCCGACGGATCCTTCAGTGCCGAGTTGATGGCGGCACGAATCAGGTGCCCCATCGTGGTCTCGCCATCCAGAGCGCGCCGCTTGAGGGCAGTGCGCGTCTCCGGAAGCAGTTGCAGCGTGGTGCGCCTGGTCTCGTGCACCGCTGCCTCCGCCGTCGGAGTGGTCTCCCAGGCTTCGTCCCCAGGAATGATGCTCGCCGCTCGCGCCGCCGCGGCGGCGCTGAAAGGCCACAGAATCAGCGCGGTGTGCACCGCTTCGCCTGCTCCGGAAGCTTGTTGGTCATTCGTCCCGGCCCCCCTGCAACATGTTCCCGGGCCCCCTGTCGATCATCCGTGGCGGTATCAGTTGCCGCGGTGCACATAGTCTGCCAAACGCGGCGAGATGTCGCGTCCGTACTTGCGAATTTCACACGATCCTCCGGGGAAACGCCACTAATACGCAGAACTTAGGCGGCGAAGCCTGACGACTGCCGGTCGCCGGGCGCCGCGTCTGCTGCGCCCATCCTGAGCCAACGTCTCACCGGGCAACGCTTCGAAATGTGGCACGCGCCCCCTCGACCCAGGGCGGGCGGGACGCGGACCGAGGCGCAAACCGATCGCCGAGCCAGATCCGCTGCGTCACCGCGGGCGCGACCTGCGGCGCGCCATCGGCGTGAGATCCGTTGTGGGCCAGGCTAATCGATCTGCCCTGCGGCGACGGCCTCGGCCCGGGTCGCGCGGGCGCGACGGCCGCCGTGCGCGCAGGCGGGCGTCCGCCGACGTCCGGTTCGCGCACCAGCAGGTACTCGACGTACGGGTCGTCGTCGTAGTCCTCGCCGACGGGCTCCTCCACATCGTCCCGGTCGTCCTGGTAATCCCGCGCCGACGGCCGGACCAGGCACAGCGCGGCGACGATACCCAGCAGCGCGATGAACGCGGGCAACAGCACCGACTGGGACATGGCCGCCGCGAACGGCTCGCGCAGGAACTCGGGCAGCAGCAGTCCGGTTCGCTCGACCTGCCAAGGCATTTCGGCGCTGATCCGCGTCGTCATGAAGGCGGCCATGCCGGCGCTGCCGAGCACCGCGCCCAGCTGCCGCACGGCGTTGTACACCCCGGAGCTCGCGCCGGCCACCTCCGCGGGCAGGTTGCGGGTGGCGGTCGCGGTCAGCGGCGACCAGACGAACGCCATCCCGGTGCCGACGCCGAAGAACGGCAGCACCAGCCGCCAGATCGGCGTGCCAGGCGCCATGTCGAACGACAGCCACGTCAGCGAGATCGTCAACGCCGAAAAGCCGAAGCCCAGGACGGGCACCGGATGGTGTCGGTCGATGATTCGGCCGGCCAACGGCGCCAGCACCCCGTTGGCCACCGCCATCGGCGCGATCAGCAGCGCCGAACGCGTCGGCGACAGCCCGCACACCTCCTGCGCGTAGAAGGTCAGCGGCAGCATCATCGCCGTCGTCGCGAAGGCCACCAGGCCGACGCCGACGCTGCACACGCTGAATTCGCGGTCGGCGAAGATGTCCAGCGGGATCAGGGGCTCGCCGGTGTGCACGGACTGCCAGTAGACGAACGCCGCCATGAACCCCGCCCCGGCCACCAGCACCGCCCAGATCCACAGGCCCCAGTGCGCGCGCTGGCCCTGCTGCAGGCCGAAGACGATCAGGAACATGCCCACCCCGGACAACGCGACGCCGAGCAGGTCGAACTGGTGCGACTGCACCGGCAGCGCCGGGACCAGCCACAATGCCAGTGCGATCCCGACGATGCCGACCGGGATGTTGACGAAGAAGATCCACTCCCAGCCCAGCCCGTCGACCAGCAGGCCACCGGCCAACGGGCCCACGAGGCTGGCGACGCCCGCGGTGGCCCCCCACACGCTGACGGCCACGCCGCGCCCCGCGGGCGGGAAGATGCGGGTGATCGTGGACAGGGTCTGCGGGGTGAGCACCCCGGCCCCCACACCCTGCACCACCCGGGCCGCGATCAGCATGGCGACGCTGCCCGACAGCCCGCACCACATCGACGCGGCGGTGAAGACGACCAGGCCGATCAGGTAGACGTTCTTGGGGCCGAACCGGTCACCGAGCCGGCCGGCCACCAGCAGCACCACCGCGAATCCCAGCAGGTACGCGCTGGTCACCCAGACGACGTCGTCGTAGCCGGTATGCAGCGCGGCCATGATGGTCGGGTTCGCGATCGCGACGATGGTCGAGTCGACCATGATCATGAAGAACCCGATCATCATCGCCCATAGCGTGTTCCACGGGTTTTTCGTGCCGCGACGTCGAGCCGTGGTCAATGCGTCCACCGTCCATTTCGCTGTCGACGCCGAGCAGGGACCGCCCAGCGACATCGGCAGGCAAGAGGGGGTAGGTGCCCACGAATGCGGACCGACAACGGCCCGCGTCGCCCCCGACCCTATCTCGGTTCGACGGCTGACGCCGCGCGGGCACTCGGCCGGCCCGTCGCGCGTTAGCCTAGGGATTAACAAGGGAGCAGTCCGTCCCAGGAGAGGCAATATGAGCGCCCGACGCAGCAGGTCCAAGCCGGACGAGTTGCCGGCCACCACAGACGGCAAACCCAAGGCGTCTGCGCGGGCATTGGCGCAGGTCATCGAGCGCAGCTCGCGGGTGCAGGCCCCGGCGGCGCAGGCCTATGTGGCGCGGCTGCGGCGCGCGCACCCGGCCGCCGGCCCCGCCGAGATCGCCTACAAGCTGGAAAAGCGCTACCTGGCGGCGTTGACCGCCAGCGGCGCGGCGGTGGGTTCGGCGGCGACGTTCCCCGGGGTCGGCACGCTGGCGGCGCTGTCCGCCGGCGCCGGGGAGACGGTGTTCTTCCTGGAAGCCACCGCCCTGTATGTGTTGGCGACGGCCGACGTGTACGGCATCCCGCTGGATCACTACGAGCGCCGGCGCGCGCTGGTGCTGGCGGTGCTGGTCGGCGACGACAGCAAGCGCGCCATCGGCGAGCTCATCGGCCCCGGCCGCACCAACGGCGGTTGGCTGGCGGAGGGCATGGCCTCGCTGCCGATGTCGACGCTGTCGCGGCTGAACACGCGGATGCTCAAATACGCCGTCAAGCGATACACCGTGAAGCGCGGCGCGCTGCTGTTCGGCAAGATGCTGCCGGTCGGCGTCGGCGCCGCGATCGGCGGTGCCGGCAACCGCATTGTGGGCAGGAAGATCGTCAAGAATGCCCGCCAGGCGTTCGGTCTCCCGCCGGCGCGTTGGCCGGTGACCCTGCACCTGCTGCCGCCCGTCCACGAGGCCGGCTGGGCCGGCTAGCGCGCGGTTGCTCGGTCTCTCTCGCTAAACGTTGGCAAAGCGCTAGCCTTTATGGGGCGGCCCCCCTACCAGGCCGGTTTGATACCCCCTAGCGACACTGCACGACAAAAGAATTGAGGCGAGCAGCGGCCGTGAGCAACGTAAGTTCACCGTTCGGGCAGAACGAGTGGTTGGTCGAGGAGATGTACCGCAAGTTCCGCGACGACCCGTCCTCGGTCGACCCGAGTTGGCACGAGTTCCTCGTCGACTACAACCCGGACGCCGCAGCCGAACCGGCCCCGGCCGGTGACGGCCAACTGGCCCCGCCCACCGCGCCGAAGACCCAGCCCGCCCCCGCGCCGAAAGCCCCGGCTGAGCCCGCCAAGCCCGCCCCCGCGGCAAAGGCCGAACCCGCCGCGGCCCCGGCCGCCAAGCCGGCCGCCGGCAACGGCGCCGCCGAGCGCGCGAAATCCAGCGCCCCCGCACCCGCCGCAGACGACGAGGTCCAGGTGCTGCGCGGCGCCGCGGCGGCTGTGGTCAAGAACATGTCCGCGTCGCTGGACGTGCCGACGGCCACCAGCGTGCGGGCCATTCCGGCCAAGCTGATGATCGACAACCGCATCGTCATCAACAACCAGCTCAAGCGCACCCGCGGCGGCAAGATCTCCTTCACGCACCTGCTGGGCTACGCGCTGGTGCAGGCGGTCAAGAAGTTCCCGAACATGAACCGGCACTACGCCGAGGTCGACGGCAAGCCCACGGCGGTCACGCCGGCCCACACCAATCTCGGCCTGGCCATCGACCTGCAGGGCAAGGACGGCAAGCGTGCCCTGGTGGTGGCCGGCATCAAGGGCTGCGAGACGCTGCGGTTCGCGGAGTTCGTCTCCGCCTACGAGGACATCGTGCGCCGCGCCCGCGACGGCAAGCTGACCGCCGAAGACTTTGCCGGAGTGACGATTTCGCTGACCAACCCCGGCACCATCGGCACCGTGCACTCGGTGCCGCGGCTGATGGCCGGCCAGGGCGCGATCATCGGCGTCGGCGCCATGGAGTACCCGGCCGAGTTCCAGGGCGCCAGCGCCGAACGCATCGCGGAACTGGGTATCGGCAAGCTGATCACCCTCACCTCGACCTACGACCACCGCATCATCCAGGGCGCCGAATCCGGTGACTTCCTGCGCGCCATCCACGAGATGCTGCTCTCCGACAGCTTCTGGGACGAGATCTTCCGCGAGCTGTCCATTCCCTACCTACCGGTGCGCTGGAGCACGGACAACCCGGACTCGATCGTCGACAAGAACGCCCGCGTGATGGAGCTGATCGCGGCGTACCGCAACCGCGGGCATCTGATGGCCGACATCGACCCGCTGCGGTTGGACACCACCCGGTTCCGCAGCCACCCCGACCTCGAGGTGCTGACGCACGGCCTGACGCTGTGGGACCTCGACCGGGTGTTCAAGGTCAACGGCTTCGCCGGCGCGGAGTACAAGAAACTGCGCGACGTGCTGGGCCTGCTGCGCGACGCCTACTGCCGCCACATCGGTGTGGAGTACACCCACATCCTCGACCCCGAACAGCAGGAGTGGCTCGAGCAGCGGGTGGAGACCAAGCACGTCAAACCCACTGTGGCCCAACAGAAGTACATCTTGAGCAAGCTCAACGCCGCCGAGGCGTTCGAGACCTTCCTGCAGACCAAGTACGTCGGGCAGAAGCGGTTCTCGCTCGAGGGTGCCGAAAGCGTCATCCCGATGATGGACGCCGCCATCGACCAGTGCGCCGAGCACGGCCTCGACGAGGTCGTCATCGGCATGCCGCACCGCGGCCGGCTCAACGTGCTGGCCAACATCGTCGGCAAGCCGTACTCGCAGATCTTCACCGAGTTCGAGGGCAACCTGAACCCCGCGCAGGCGCACGGCTCCGGCGACGTCAAGTACCACCTGGGCGCCACCGGCGTGTACCTGCAGATGTTCGGCGACAACGACATTCAGGTGTCACTGACCGCCAACCCGTCGCACCTAGAGGCCGTCGACCCGGTGCTGGAGGGCCTGGTCCGGGCCAAGCAGGACCTGCTGGACCACGGCGCCGACGACAGCGCGGACGAGAAGGCCTTCTCGGTGGTACCGCTGATGCTGCACGGCGACGCCGCCTTCGCCGGCCAGGGCGTGGTCGCCGAGACGCTGAACCTGGCGCACCTGCCCGGCTACCGCGTCGGCGGCACCATCCACCTGATCGTCAACAACCAGATCGGCTTCACCACCGCGCCGGAATACTCCCGTTCCAGCGAGTACTGCACCGACGTCGCCAAGATGATCGGCGCGCCGATCTTCCACGTCAACGGCGACGACCCCGAGGCGTGCGACTGGGTGGCGCGGCTGGCCGTCGACTTCCGGCAGCGGTTCCGCAAAGACGTGATCATCGACATGCTGTGCTACCGCCGCCGCGGGCACAACGAGGGTGACGACCCGTCGATGACCAACCCCGGCATGTACGACGTCGTCGACACTAAGCGCGGCGCCCGCAAGGCCTACACCGAAGCCCTGATCGGCCGCGGCGACATCTCGATCAAGGAGGCCGAGGACGCCCTGCGCGACTACCAGGGCCAGCTGGAGCGGGTGTTCAACGAGGTCCGCGAGCTGGAGAAGCACGGCGCGCAGCCCAGCCTGTCGGTGGAGTCCGACCAGATGATCCCGGCGGGGCTGGACACCTCGGTCGACAAGTCGCTGCTGGCCCGCATCGGGGATGCCTTCCTGGCCCTGCCCGACGGGTTCACCGCGCACCCGCGGGTGCAGCCGGTGCTGGAAAAGCGCCGGGAGATGGCCTACGAGGGCAAGATCGACTGGGCGTTCGGCGAGCTGCTGGCCCTGGGCTCGCTGGTGTCCGAGGGCAAGCTGGTGCGCTTCTCCGGACAGGACAGCAAGCGCGGCACCTTCTCGCAGCGGCATTCGGTGATCATCGACCGGCACACCGGTGCGGAGTTCACGCCGCTGCAGCTGCTGGCCACCAACAAGGACGGCACCCCCACCGGGGGCAAGTTCCTGGTGTACGACTCGCCGCTGTCGGAGTACGCCGCGGTGGGCTTCGAGTACGGCTACACCGTGGGCAACCCGGAGGCCGTGGTGCTGTGGGAGGCGCAGTTCGGCGACTTCGTCAACGGCGCGCAGTCGATCATCGACGAGTTCATCAGCTCCGGCGAGGCCAAGTGGGGCCAGCTGTCCACCGTCGTGCTGCTGCTGCCGCACGGCCACGAGGGCCAGGGACCGGACCACACCTCCGGCCGCATCGAACGCTTCCTGCAGCTGTGGGCCGAGGGTTCGATGACGATCGCGGTGCCGTCGACCCCGGCCAACTACTTCCACCTGCTGCGACGGCACGCGCTGGACGGCGTGCGCCGCCCGCTGATCGTGTTTACGCCGAAGTCCATGCTGCGCAATAAGGCCGCGGTCAGCGACATTAAGGACTTCACCGAGACGAAGTTCCGCTCGGTGCTGGAGGAGCCCACCTACGAGGAGGGCGACGGCGACCGCAGCAAGGTCAGCCGGATCCTGCTGACCAGCGGAAAGATCTACTACGAGCTGGCCGCCCGCAAGGCCAAGGACGGCCGCGACGACATCGCGATCGTGCGCATCGAGCAGCTGGCCCCGCTGCCGCGGCGGCGACTCGGCGACACGCTGGACCGCTACGAGAACGCCAAGCAGTTCTTCTGGGTCCAGGAGGAGCCGGCCAACCAGGGCGCCTGGCCGCGGTTCGGCCTAGAGCTGCCCGAACTGCTGCCCGACAAGCTCAGCGGCATCAAGCGCATCTCGCGTCGGGCGATGTCGGCGCCGTCGTCGGGTTCGTCGAAGGTGCACGCCGTCGAGCAGCAGGAGATCCTGGACACCGCGTTCGCCTAGCTTGGCGAGCAGGTCCCCCGCAAGCGGGAGGTGCCCCCAGCAATAGCCCCTGCGGAAACGAGGGGCTATTGCGTCTTCTCGCGCGGGATCGGCACCCGCCAGTAGGGGGGACCGCCGGTAACAGCTAACCTCGACGGAGCAGAAACGAGGAGGGTGCTCATGCAGGGGTTCGCCGGAAAAGTCGCCGTGATCACCGGCGCGGGCTCGGGTATCGGGCAGGCGCTGGCCATCGAACTGGGCCGGTCGGGCGCCAAGGTCGCCATCAGCGACGTCAACACCGAGGGGCTGGCGGAGACCGAGGCGCGGCTGAAGGCGATCGGCGCGTCGGTCAAGTCCGACCGGCTCGACGTCACCGAGCGTGAGGCCTTCCTGCTCTACGCCGACGCCGTCAAAGAGCACTTCGGCAAGGTGAACCAGATCTACAACAACGCTGGCATCGCCCACACCGGCGACATCGAGGTCAGCTCGTTCAAGGAGATCGAACGAGTGATGGACGTCGATTTCTGGGGCGTGGTGAACGGCACCAAGGCGTTCCTTCCGCACCTGATCGCCTCCGGTGACGGCCATGTGGTCAACGTGTCCAGTGTCTTCGGGCTGTTCGCGGTGCCTGGGCAGGCGTCCTACAACGCCGCCAAGTTCGCCGTCCGCGGCTTCACCGAGGCGCTGCGCCAGGAGATGGTCGCCGCCGGCCATCCCGTCGGCGTGACCACGGTGCACCCCGGCGGCATCAAGACCGCGATCGCCCGCAACGCCACCGCCGTCGAGGGGCTCGACCCCGAGCAGCTGGCCAAGCTGTTCGACAAGCGGCTCGCCCGCACCAGCCCTGAGGCCGCCGCGCGCATCATCCTGGACGCGGTGCGCAAGAACCGGGCCCGCGTGCTCGTCGGCGCCGACGCCAAGATCCTCGACATCCTGGTCCGGCTGACCGGCTCCGGGTATCAGCGGCTGTTCGGCCCCGTCCTGAGCCGGATGTTGCCCACGCTGGGGCACTAGGCGTCCGGCGCCTCTAGGCGTGGCGCCAAATGTGGACTTTTCGCACGCATTTGGTTGCGTGACATGTATCAAGTCCGCATTCGGCGGCTATTTGAACGCCCTCTGGCCGTCGCGACGTGCCGACCCGATGCCTACGATCCCGCCGGCGGTACTTGCGGCGCCGGCAGTGCCGGCGGCATCGGCACGGCGGGATACGCCGGTGGTGGCGGCGGCGGGGCAGGCAGGTCTGGGTCGTTCAAAGATACTGGCTTGGATAAGGATTGGGTAACACGCTCCGTGGAATCACCAAAAACGTTGGCGCCCAAAATGCCCGCGCCGATGACGCCGAGTGACAAGAACACCATCGTGGTGTCGCAAAGAAAATGGCTGTTCAATGGCTGGCCTTCCTAATTCGGTTGTTGCGCGTCCCTTTCGGTCAGCCCGACCAGACCACGCTAACGGCGATCCGCGACCTCAAGGACCAGCCCACCGGGCCAGCGAACACCGCAATGCCGAAAAGATTTGTCGGTCAATTTGCGAATTGCGTTGTAGCACAGATTATTTTGTAGCCGCATCAATCGACAGCGGGACCCGAAGGCGCTGGGCGGCCAATATCGAAACACGCCCATAATCAGCAACTTGTTCGGCTATCAGAATGCCCCTGGCCCCTGGCCGAGCCTGCGCTCACGGCGCCCCAAACTCGCCGAGCGTGACCTCAGCCGCATGCTCGACGCCGCCACCGCGTCAGTCCGCCACCGCGAGCCCCGCCCCTCGCTGAGCGTGAAGCCAGCGCGAAACCGGGCGCCCGCATGAACCCGACGCCCAAAACTCGCCCTCAGAGCACATTCGGCCCAGCAGCAGTTAGCTTCGCCCCAGAGGGTGTTCGCTCAACCACGCGTCGGCCACGGCCTGCGGGTCGGCGCCCGCCAAGACCTGCCGGCGCATGTCGGCCAACGCCGCGGTGTCCAGCACACCGGCCACCTCGTTGAGCGCCAGCAACTGCCGCGTCGATAAAGCGTTGCGCCGATACAGTGGCACCACGTTCTCGGCCTGGATCAGCGGCGGCTTGACATCGGACAGCACCACCAAATCGCCCGGAATCCCCGCCGCGGCCGTCGTCGTCCAGGCCGCCGCAACCTCCCCCACCCGCAGAGCGGCGAATAGCGCCGCGCTGTCGACAAACGAGCGCGGCGCCGGCATGCGGCACGAACCGACGAAAGGCGGAGCAGAAGCGCCCGCCACCGCCCCGACCACCAGCCCGTCGCAACGCAACGCGGAAAGGTCGCGGCCACCCCACGCCGCGACGGTTGCCGGAGTCACCACCAGCGCGGGCTTGTCATCGGCGGAAATGGTGTAGTCACCGGCGACGATTCCCTCCGGCAGCATCGAGACCATCACCCGGTAGACCTGGCTGTCGGTCGTCACCGCGACGCCGGGCTTCAGCCGCCGCAGCACCTGGCCGGTGAACGACGGCAGCACGGTGAACCGGCCGGAGTCCAGCTCAGCCATCGGATCGGCGGCGGCTTCGCTGTGTGCCGGGAAGCCGTATCCCCGCAACGCCGAGACGTAGATGTCCGCCAGCAGCGGCGGGCCCGAATACCCGACCACCACGTCCGGCGCGGCACGCCCGCCGGACCCACAACCGGCCAACACCAGAGCGGCGGCCAGCAAGAGCCTGCCGAGTTTCACGCGCCTCAGGACAAGGCCGCGCGGACCACCGCGTCCACGACCGCTTCCCCGACACGCAGATCCAGCGGGCTCGGCACGATGCGGTCGGGCGCCAGGTCGTCGCTGACGATGGAGAAGATCGCCTCGGCCGCGGCCACCATCATCGGTTGGGTGATCCGTCGGGCTCCGGCGTCCAGCGCGCCGCGGAACAGCCCGGGGAACGCCAGCACGTTGTTGATCTGGTTCGGGAAGTCGCTGCGGCCGGTGGCCACCACGGCGGCGTGCTTGGCGGCCACCTCGGGGTGGATCTCGGGGTCCGGGTTGGACAGCGCGAAGACGATCCCGTCGGGCGCCATCGTGGCGATCAGCTCTTCGGGGACGACGCCGCCGGACACGCCGAGGAACACGTCGGCGCCGTCGAGGGCCTCGATGAGTCCGCCGCTGCGACCGGCGGGGTTGGTGCGCCGCGCCAGGTCGACCTTGACGCTGTTCATGCCGTCGCGGCCGGTGCGCACGATGCCCCGCGAGTCCAGCACCGTGATGTCCGAAACCCCGCTGGCCAGAAGAAGATTCGTGCAAGCGACGCCGGCGGCCCCGGCTCCGGAGACCACCACCCGCAGCGTCGACATGTCCCGGCCCAGCACCTTACTGGCGCCCATCAGCGCGGCCAGCACGACGATCGCGGTGCCGTGCTGGTCGTCGTGCATGACCGGGCAGTCCAGCGCCTCGATGACGCGTCGCTCGATCTCGAAGCAGCGCGGCGCGGAGATGTCCTCGAGGTTGACGGCACCGAACGTCGGCCGCAGCCGCACCAGGGTCTCGACGATCTCGTCGGGATCCTTGGTGTCCAGCACGATCGGGATCGCGTCCAGCCCGCCGTATTCCTTGAACAGCGCGCACTTGCCTTCCATCACCGGCAGCGACGCCGCCGGCCCGATGTCACCGAGACCGAGCACCGCGCTGCCGTCGCTGACCACCGCCACCAGCCGGTTCGCCCAGGTGTAGCGGGCGGCCAGGGTGTGGTCGGCGGCGATCGCGCGGCTGACCTGGGCGACGCCGGGCGTGTACGCGATGGACAGGGCGCGCTGGCTGTCCACCGGCGCCGTCAGTCCTACCGAAAGCTTGCCGCCTACGTGGGCCTCAAAGATCTCTTCGTCGGTGATGACGACCTGCGGGCTCTCCAACGTTTCCGACACGGCCCCCAGGGTACTAAGCCGACCTCCCAATCCGGGAATCGCTACCGCGGCGGCCACGATATCCGCACGTCAATCGACCCGGCACAGGTGGTTGAGTCGCGACGAATTGCTGCACAGGCTCGGCCGCGCCCAAGCCGACCCGGCCCTGCGTCAGGAGCTCGCCGAGCTCGCGGGTGACACCACCGACGACCTATGACTTCCGCCGGTGTGCTCGATACGTCCGTATTCATCGCGCGCGAGAGCGGTCGCCGGCTTGCCGCGTCGCCGGTGCCTGACGAAGTCGCGACGACCGTAGTGACGGTGGCCGAACTCAACCTCGGCGTGCTCGCAGCCGCGACGGCGGACGTTCGCGCTAAGCGACTGGCGACACTGGACGCGATCGCCGACCTTGTCGCTCTACCGGTCGACGACGAGGCAGCCCGGATGTGGGCGCGACTTCGGATCCACCTGGCGGAGACCGGTCGTCGGGTCCGGGTGAGCGATCTGTGGATCGCGGCAATTGCCGCTTCACGACGGTTGCCGGTGGTCACCCAGGACGACGACTTCGATCCGCTGGACGGAGTCGCCGGCCTGACGATCATCCGGGTCTAGAGACGACGCCCGCGAAGTGGTCAGACGGTGTCGACGTGAGTGATACCGGCGGCGCGATAGCGTGCGATCTGGCCCGCGATCTCGGCGGGAGCCAGGACGTGATCCTTGACGAAGTAGACGTAGTCGACATGCACGCGGTATGCGCGTGGCGCGGCACTGTCCAGCAGGCCGCCCGCAATGAACCACTGGCTGATGTTGATCGACATCAGGCTTTCGGGATAGTAGGGCTCGCCGTGATCGGCAAAGAGCCGTCCGTCGACGTAGTACCTGATTCGGCTATCGGCGACCTGGATCGCGAGGTCGTGCCAGCCGCCGTAACTTGCCCGGACCGCGGTTTGGGCGTTGACGGCCCGCCAGGGGTCGGTGCCGTAGGTCTCCCATGATGTGGCGTAGAGGGCGCTGACCGGCTCGTTCCACCCGCCATTGGGCAGGTATTCAAAGTCGAGTTCGCTGTAGTCGGGATCCATGTCGTGGGCCAACGGACTGATCGTGAAGAACGCCTGCACCAGCCGGTCCCCGTCGGGACCGGACACCGGAGCATCGCTGAACCGGATTCGTGCCGCATAGGTCCCCTCGCGGAATTTGCGCCGCTGATACACCTCGGCGTGGACGGTGCCCGCCGCGGTGCCGTCGGTAACCGATTCCAGCCGAAGCACCGGGTTCCCGTTCATCGTCGGGAAGCTGACGGCGCCCGTCGACCAACGAGCGCCGGGGATACCCGGGCCGCCGATGCCCGAACGCACCGTCCAGCCGCGCTCGCCCAGCCGGGAACCTCCCGAGCCGGTGTAGGCGAAGTCGTCGAAAAACAATCCGGCCGCCGCGCCGGGTAGGGAACTCACAGTCGGCGCTGAGCGTGCACGCTCGCCAGACGGCCCCGGCTAGATCAGCCCCAGCTCGGTAACGGCCTTGCGCTCGTCGGCCAGCTCCGCGGTGGAGGCGTCGATCTTGGCGCGGGAGAACTCGTCGATCTCCAGCCCCTGCACGATCGACCAGTTGCCGTCCTTGGTGGTCACCGGGAACGACGAGATAAGCCCCTCCGGCACGCTGTAGGACCCGTCGGAGACGACGGCCATCGACACCCAGTCGCCGTCGGGCGTGCCCAGCAGCCACGACCGCGCCGCGTCGACGGTCGCCGACGCGGCCGACGCCGCCGACGACGCACCGCGCGCGTCGATGATCGCCGCGCCGCGCTTGGCGACGGTGGGAATGAAGTAGTCCGCGATCCAGGCCTGGTCGTTGACCACCTCGGCAGCGTTCTTTCCGCCCACCTCGGCGTGGAAGATGTCCGGGTACTGCGTGGCGGAGTGGTTGCCCCAGATCGTCATCTTCTTGATATCGGTGACCTTGGCGCCGGTCTTGGCGGCCAGCTGGCTGATCGCCCGGTTGTGGTCCAGCCGGGTCAGCGCGGAGAACCGCTCCTTCGGGATGTCAGGCGCGTTGGTCATCGCGATCAGCGCGTTGGTGTTGGCCGGGTTGCCGGTCACGCCGATGCGGACGTCGTCGGCGGCGACGGAGTTCAGCGCCTTGCCCTGGGCGGTGAAGATCGCGCCGTTGGCCTCCAGCAGGTCGCCGCGCTCCATGCCGGGGCCGCGCGGCCGCGCGCCGACGAGCAGCGCCAGGTTGACCCCGTCGAAAATCTTGTTGGCGTCCGCGCCGATCTCCACGCCGGCCAGCAGCGGGAACGCGCAGTCGTCGAGCTCCATGACGACGCCCTCGAGCGCCTTGAGCGCGGGCTCGATCTCGAGCAGGCGCAGCTCGATCGGGCGCTCGGGGCCCAGCAGTGAGCCGCTGGCCAGGCGGAACAACAGGCTGTAGCCGATCTGGCCGGCAGCGCCGGTGACGGCGACCTTCAGAGGACTTGCGCTCACGTCGGGATGCTCCTTCGTTGGACAGTTCTGCTCGGGTCGAAACTAGCGCACCGCGGGCGGCCGGCTTTTCACAGGCCGCATTACGCCAAGCCGCGTAGCATGAAGCACCGCTCGGTCAGCTCGCATCGGCGATCGGAGGAGGTTGATGTGTTCCCTGGCTTTGACGCGCTGCCGGAGGCGCTGAGACCCGTCGCCCGTCCGAAGAATTCGACGGAGCACGTCCATCCCGAGCCCCGACCCGCCCAGCCCCTGATCGACTGCGGGGTGTACGTCGACGGCCGGCGGCAGCCCGGCAAATACTCCTACGCGCAGGCGCTGAGCACGGTGCGCGAGATCGAGTTGACGGGCCAGGGCGCGTTCGTCTGGATCGGGTTGCACGAGCCCGACGAGTCGCACATGCAGGAAGTCGCCGACGTCTTCGGGCTGCACCCGTTGGCGGTCGAGGACGCCGTGCACGCCCACCAGCGGCCCAAGCTGGAGCGCTACGACGACACCCTGTTCCTGGTGCTGAAAACCGTCAATTACGTGCCGCACGAGTCGGTGGTGCTGGCCCGCGAGATCGTGGAGACCGGCGAGATCATGATCTTCGTCGGCAAGGACTTCGTGGTCACGGTCCGCCACGGCGAACACGGCGGGCTGGCCGACGTGCGCAAGCGGATGGACAACGACCCGGTGCACCTGCGGCTGGGACCGTACGCGGTGATGCACGCCATCGCCGACTACGTGGTGGATCACTACGTCGAGGTGACCAACCTGATGGAATTCGACGTCGACAGCGCCGAGGAGGTGGCTTTCGCCCCCGCCCGCAACGTCGACGTCGAGCCGATCTATCTGCTCAAGCGCGAGGTCGTCGAGCTGCGCCGCTGCGTGAGCCCGCTGTCGGGGGCGTTCCAGCGCATGCAGACGGAGAACAAGGACCTGATCTCCAAGGAGGTCCGGCGCTATCTGCGCGACGTCGCCGATCACCAGACGGAGGCCGCCGACCACATCGCCGCCTACGACGACATGCTCAACACGCTGGTGCAGGCCGCGCTGGCGCGCACCGGCATGCAGCAGAACAGCGACATGCGCAAGATCTCCGCCTGGGCCGGCATCATCGCCGTGCCGACCATGGTCGCCGGGATCTACGGCATGAACTTCAAATTCATGCCCGAGCTCAACGAGCAGTGGGGCTACCCGACGGTGATCACCCTGATGTCGCTGGTCTGCGTGTTCCTGTACTTCAGCTTCCGAAAGCGCGGCTGGCTTTAAACCCGCCGTCGTCGTCGAATCTGCGCTGAGGGCGTCGTTTTCACGCTCGACCGCGCCCTGAGCGCAGGCTCGGCGCCGCCACCGCAGACTCGACGCACCGGGGGGCCACGGTCCGTGCCCGCCGCCGTCGACTCACGCGATGAAAACCCGCGCCCCACAGCAGTGTCGCTGTGAGGCGGGCAAAAGCACACACGCCCCAGAACTCACCGACGCGGGTCCAGCACATCCACCCCGTCGTCGCGCCACGTCTGCCGCATCGCCTCGGCGCCTTTGAGCCGCACCCACGCCGCCTCCGTCGCGGACAGCGGGGTCAGCGACAGAAAGCGCACCGGCTCCCGCGGCGGCGGAAGCGCCAGATCGGGAACGTCGCTCAAACCCAACAACACCGCGGTGAACGCAGCGCCCTTCCACATCGGCGTGCCGAGGTCGATCAGCCCGTCGGCGCGCAGCACCACCCCCTCGACCGCCGGGGTGGCGGCGACGACGGCCAGGCTGCGCGCCAGCCCGCGCACCGCGCCGGAATCGCGCAGCCGCAGAACGACTTCGGCGCGCGGGCCGCGCAACGGATCGGCGACCACCGCCGCCGGATCGACCATCGCGTGGCGCGAGCAGCCCAGCGACACGTAGTGCACCACCGAAGCCGTCGGGAAGCGCAGCACCTCTATCGGCTCGGTGCCCAGAAACGTCACGCTCGCCGAATCGGGCTCGACGTCGAAATGCGCTCGCAGGTGCGCACGCACCGCGTCCAGCGTCACGAAGCGGGCACCGTCAGATTCACCCCGGTGTCGGCGTCGAAGACGGCGACCTTCGCGGGGTCGACGGCCAATTCGAGGGGCTGCCCGAGGGCGGCCCTGGATTCGGCGGGAACCCGTGCCGCGAACAGGCTTTTGTCCGCATCGGACTCCTCGGCCAAGTCGTCGAGCTGGGCCGCATGCACCGCCGGCGCGGAGGTCGCGAAGTACACGTACTCGTCGGCGCCCAACGACTCGACCAACTCGACGGTCACCGGGAACACCAGCGCCTTGATCCGCTGATAGTCGTCGATCAGCGCCGCATCCGCGATGTGCTCGGGCCGCACCCCGACGATGACGTTGCGCGGCGCCGGGTGCCCCGCGATCACCTGCAGAGTCTCGGGCGCCAGCGTCACCTCACCGAACGGCAACGCGACACCCGAAGCGGTCAGCGTGGCGGGAAAGAAGTTCATCGCCGGCGAGCCGATGAAGCCCGCCACGAACAGATTCCCCGGACGCTCGTAAAGCTCACTGGGCGTGCCGATCTGCTGCGCGACCCCGCCGTGCATCACCACCACGCGGTCGCCCAGCGTCATGGCCTCGGTCTGGTCGTGCGTGACGTAGACGGTCGTGGTGCCCAGCCGCTTCTGCAGGCGGGCGATCTCGCCACGCATCTGCACCCGCAGCTTGGCGTCCAGATTGGAGAGCGGCTCGTCCATCAGAAACGCTTTGGGCTGCCGCACGATTGCCCGCCCCATCGCCACCCTCTGCCGCTGCCCACCGGACAGCTGCGACGGCTTGCGGTCCAGCAGCGCGACCAGGTCCAGAATCCGAGCGGTCTCGGCGACCTTGGCGGCGATCTCGGCCTTCTTCATCTTCGCCAACGTCAACGGAAACGCGATGTTCTGCCGCACCGTCATGTGCGGGTACAGGGCATACGACTGGAACACCATCGCGATGTCGCGGTCCTTGGGTGCCTTCTCGTTGACCCGCTCACCGCCGATGCGCAGCTCGCCCGACGAGATATCCTCAAGCCCCGCAATCATGTTCAGCGTCGTGGTCTTGCCGCAGCCGGACGGTCCCACCAGGATCAGGAATTCGCCGTCGGCGATGGTGAGGCTCAGGTCACGCACCGCGGTGTGACCGTCGGGATAACTCTTCCCGACGTGCTCCAGCACGATCTCGGCCATCCGCTATCCCTTCACGGCGCCGGAGGTCAACCCGGCGACTATGCGTCGTTGGAAGATTAGAACAAAGACGATGATCGGTACCGTGATCACGATCGCCCCGGCCGCGATCGACCCCGTCGGCTCCTCGAATTGCGAACTGCCGCTGAAGTTCGCGATCGCCACCGGCGCGGTCACGGCCGCGTTGGTGGCGGTCAGCGACAGCGCCAGCAACAGGTCGTTCCACGCGAAGATGAACACCAGGATCGCGGCCGTCACCAGCCCGGGCGCGGCCAGCGGGACGATCACCTTGCGGAACGCCTGCCCCGGCGTCGCGCCGTCCATCTTCGCGGCCTTCTCCAAATCCCATGGGATCTCGCGGAAGAACGCCGACAGCGTGTAGATGGCCAGCGGCAGCGCGAAGGTGATGTAGGGCAGGATCAGCCCCGGCCAGGTATCGAAAAGACCCACGGCGCGTTCGATATTGAACAACGGCGTGACCAGCGAGATGGCGGGGAACATGGTGATCAGCAGCGCCGCCCCGATCAGCAGCCGCTTGCCCGGAAAGTCCAACCGGGCAATCGCATACGCCGCCATCGCACCGAGCAGCACCGCGATCACGGTGGTGATCAGCCCGATTCCCACGGAGTTGATCAGCGCCCTGCTGAAGAACTCGCCGCGGAAGATGCCGCGGTAGTTGTCCAGGGTCACCGACGACGGGATCAGCCTGCCGTCGCGCACCGACGACGACGGCTTGAGCGACAGGCTCAGGATCCACAGCACCGGCAGCAGCGCGTACACCAGCACCAGAGCGTCGACCACGGCCCAAAACGCCACGCGCCGCACGGGTACGGTGCTCATGGGCGCCCGCCGGCGCCGGCCCCCGGCGCCGCCGCACCGAACAGCTTGATGAACACCACCGCAATGATGCCCACGCACAGGAAAATCAGCACGCTGATCGCCGAGCCCAGCCCCACGCTGAAACCCTTGAACAGGTTGTCGTAGCCCAGGATCGACACCGATTCGGTGTTGTTCTGCCCCGCCGTCAGCACGTAGATGTTGTCGAAGATGCGGAACGCGTCCAGCGTCCGGAACAGCAGCGCCACCACCACCGCCGGCTTGATGATCGGCAGGGTGATCCGCGTCAGCCGCCGCCAGGCGCCGGCGCCGTCGACCTCGGCGGCCTTCAACAGGTCCTCGGGCACCAGCGCCAGCCCGGCCAGCAGCAGCAGCGACATGAACGGCGTCGTCTTCCACACCTCGGCCAGCACCACGATGCCCAGCGATGGGATCTGCTCGGTCAGCGGCGCGGAACCGTGCGGCAGCAGGTTGGCCAGGTACCCGGTGCCCGGCGTCCAGGCGTAGTACCAGCTGTACGAGGCGACCACCGTGACAATCCCGTACGGGATCAGCACCGCGGTGCGCACCAGGCCCCTGCCGATCAGGGTGCGGTGCATCGTCAGCGCCAGCGCCAGGCCCAGCACGAATTCGAGCGTCACCGACGCCACCGTGATCGCCAGCGTCACCGCCAGCGCGGTCCACCAATACCGGTCGGTCAGGACCGTCTGGTAGTTGCTCAGGCCGACGAAGCGAGTGTCGTTCGGGGTGGCCAGGTTGTTGTGCTGCAGGCTCAGCCACACGGCGTAGCCGATCGGATACGCCGTGACCGCCAGCATCAGCGTCGCCGCGGGGGCGACCAGCAAAAACGCCAACCGTCGCTCGCTGGACGAACTCGAGGCACTCACGGCAGCAGCCCCTTGGCGTCGATCGCCTTCTGTACCTGCACGCTGAGCTCGTCGGCCGTGCGCTCCGGGTCGATCGCGGTGACCGGGCTCAGCGCCACCGCCAGCCGCAGCGACACGGCCTGGTAGGCGGGCGTCGCCGGGCGCATCGCGGCATCGGTGAGCTGGCGCCGAATCGCCTCGTACATCGGGTATTTCGCCTGAAACTGCGGATCGGAGTAGAGCGAGGTCCGCACCGCGGGCAGCCCCCCGGCGATCGACACGTACTTCTGGTTGGCCGCGCTGCGCAGGCACCGGACGGCCTCGAAGGCCTCGGCCCGATGCCGGGTGGTGCGCGCCACCGTCAGGTTCAGCCCGCCGATGGTCACCTTGGCGGGCCGCTCTGGCGACACGCCCGGGTACGGCGCGAAGCCGAACACCTTGCGGCTGGCCTCGAAGGCGATGCGGAACTGTTCCTCGGTGGGAGTGAAGGTCCCGACGTCGTTGATGCTGCCGGCCAGCGCGGGATCCTCGTTGAGGTGCAGGAACGGCACGCCGCCTTTGACCGCGTTCTCCAGCAGCGAGGCCAGCACGTACGGCCAGTTGACCTCGAGCGCGCCGCGGCCCTGCTCCACGCCGAGCCGCGCGCTGTCCTCCTCGGCCCGGTTGATCGACGGGTTGGCCCCGGGCGCGGTGGCCACCGACTTGATGATCCGCAGCGCGGCGACGGTGGCGGCGCGGTGTGCGGGGGTGTCGGCCAGGGTGACGTGCCGGCCGTCCTCGGACAGCACCTGCCCGCCGCCGCTGACCAGCAGCGTGTTGAACCACACCACCAAGCCCTCACCGCGGTTGGCCTGCACGCCGATCCAGCTCGGCTGCCCCGCGGCGTGCAACCGAGCCGCCTCGGCCACCATCTCGTTCCAGTCGGCCGGTACCTGGTGCACCAAATCGGTGCGGTACCACAGCAATTGGGTGTTGGTTGTGACGGGCGCGCCGTACAGCCGGTGGTGCCACGCGGCGGTCGCCAGCGGGCCGGGCAGGGTGTCGACGGTCGCGTCGGCCTCGGCCAGTCCGGCCGGGTCGTCGGACAGCGGCAGCGCCCACCCGGCCTCGGCGAACTCGGCGGTCCAGACGACATCCATGGCCATCACGTCCAGGCTGTGGTCGTCGGCGGTCAGCCGCCGGGCCAGCTGCAGCCGCTGCTGGTCGGGCCCCCGGGGCAGGCTGACGTGCCGGACGGCAAACCGGCCGCCGAACTGCGCGGTGCACCGCCGGGCCACCTCGGTGAACGTCGCGGCGTCGGTGGCCGGCGTGTAGAAGTTGAGCACCAGCCCGCCGCCACCAGAGCCGCACCCCGACACCAAAGCGGCGACGGTCAGCGTCGCCAGCAGCAGCGCAGCCGCCCGGCGCGCGCGCCGCACGTCAGATCGCCAGGCGCGCCAGCAGATCCCGCGCCTTCTCCGCGTTCTGTGGATCGCAGAGGACGTCGTAGCGCCCGGCCACCAACTGCATGGTCGAACTGAAGTCCCTGGTGCCGCGGGCCATCGCATACGGAACCGCGGACGTGATCAGGCCGAATACTACCCCGGCGATCAGGCCCGTGGGCAGCACGGCCCACAGGTTGCGGTTGAACATGCCGAGCAGCAACCCGATGAACAGCCCCAGCCACGCACCGCTCACCACGCCGCCGCCCAGCACTTTGGGCCAGCTCAGCCGGCCGGTGACCCGCTCCACCTGCATCAGGTCGACGCCCACGATCGTCACCTGCTGGACCGGGAAATCCTGGTCGGACAGGTAGTCGACGGCGCGCTGCGCCTCGGCGTAGGTGGGATAGGACCCGACGGGCCAACCCTTGGGCGGGGTGGGCAATCCGGGGACCCCGCGACCGGCCGCCGGACCGCTCGTCGGGCCGGGAACTTGGCCGGGCTGGAAAGGGCTAGTCATCGGTCCACATCCTCCTGTGCTCCCGCCATCGTTACACCTGCATCGTTTCCACCCTAATGACGTCGCGTGAGGCCCGCGTTAACCTGCGGATTCGGCGCTGCGGCCGACGCTTTTCGACGTACCTCACACCCGGCGCATGAGCTAAGTTGATCAGCATGACAGGCGGTTTCGGCACCAGTGGCCATGACGATCCGGCCAACCGGCCGCCCGGGGGGTCGGGAGATCCGGACCAGACCAGGTGGGGCGGCGCCGTGAACCCGTCCCCGCAGCAACAGCCCTGGGAACCGCCGCCGGTCGACTACCCGCCCACCGGCGAATACCCGTCGCCGCCCAGCTACCCGCCGCCCAACCCGGCCGGGTACGGCGGCCCGCAGTATCAGCCGTATCCTCCGCCGCCGCCCCCGCCCTACATCGCGCCGTCGGCCAGCTACCCCTATTCGGCCGGCTACTACGCGCCGATCGGCACCAACGGGATGGCGATCGGCTCGCTGGTCACCTCGATCTTCAGCCTGCTGTGCTGCCAGCTCGTCGGCATCGTGTCCCTGATCCTGGGCATCGTCGCGCTCAACCAGATCAAGCAGACCAACCAGGACGGCCACGGCCTGGCCATCGCCGGCATCGTGATCAGCGGGTTGTCCATCGCATTGATGGTGTTGATCTTCATCGTGGCGGTCGCCAGGCGCTCGTATACGTAGCGTTCGTCTGCGCTGCTTAGGCTCTATCACCATGGGATCGGTCAACAGGGTGTACGTCGCGCGCCTGGCGCGGATGTTGGTGCTGGGTCCACTCGGCGAATCGTTCGGACGCGTCCGAGACGTCGTCATCAGCATCAGCATCGTCCGTCAGCAGCCGCGCGTGCTGGGGCTGGTGGTCGATCTGGCGACCCGCCGCAGCATCTTCATCCCGATCCTGCGGGTCGCCGCGATCGAGCCCAATGCGGTGACGCTGACCAGCGGCAACGTGTCGCTGCGCCACTTCGAGCAGCGGCCCGGCGAGGTGCTGGCGATGGGCCAGATCCTGGACACTCCCGTCAAGGTCAGCGACCCCGACCTGCCGGAGCTGGCCAAGTCCGACGTCGTGATCACCGACCTGGGCATCGAGCAGACCCGCACCCGGGACTGGATGGTGAGCAGGGTCGCCGTCCGCAGCCAACGGCGGCTGGGGCGGCGCGGCCCCGTGCACGTCGTTGACTGGCACAACGTGCACGGCCTGACCCCGTCGGCGCTGGCATTGCCGGGCCAGGGGGTCGCCGAGCTGCTCGACCAGTTCGAGGGCCGCAAGGCCGTGGATGTCGCCGACGCCATCCGCGGGCTGCCGCCCAAGCGGCGCTACGAGGTGTTCAAGGCGCTCGACGACGAGCGGCTGGCCGACATCCTGCAGGAGCTGCCCGAGCTGGATCAGGCCGAGGTGCTGTCACAGCTGGGCACCGAACGTTCGGCCGACGTGCTCGAGGCGATGGATCCCGACGACGCCGCCGACCTGCTGGGCGTGCTCACCCCGACCGACGCCGAGATGCTGCTGACCCGGATGGATCCCGACGACTCCGACCCGGTACGACGGCTGTTGACGCATTCCCCCGACACCGCCGGCGGCCTGATGACCTCCGATCCGCTGGTGCTGACGCCGGACACCGCGGTCGCCGAGGCGCTGGCCCGGGCCCGCGACGCCGACATCACGCCCGCGCTGTCGTCGATGGTGTTCGTGGCGCGCCCGCCGACGGCCACCCCCACCGGTCGCTACCTGGGCTGCGTGGCGCTGCAGCGGCTGCTGCGCGAGCCGCCCGCCGAGCTGGTCGGCGGCATCCTGGACACCGACCTGCTGACGCTGACGCCGGAGACTCCGCTGGCCGCGGTGACCCGCTACTTCGCCGCCTACAACCTGGTCTGCGGGCCGGTGGTGGACGACCAGAACCACCTGCTCGGCGCCGTCACCGTGGACGACCTGCTCGACCACCTGCTGCCGCACGACTGGCGGCTGGACGCCCAGCAGCTCGACGGCACCGTCGCCGTGACCGGCACACCCGGAGCGGCCCGGTGAGCAAATCGACGGCCCCGCGCCGGCTGTACACCCCGCGGACCTCGCGCAAGTTCGCGCTGCAGGTGGACCCCGAGACCGTCGGGCAGTTCACCGAATCCATCGCGCGCTTCTTCGGCACCGGGCGCTATCTGCTGCTGCAGACGATCATGGTGGTGGCCTGGATCATGCTCAACCTCGGCGTGGTGCACTGGCGCTGGGACCCCTACCCGTTCATCCTGCTCAACCTCGCGTTCTCCACCCAGGCCGCCTACGCGGCCCCGCTGATCCTGCTGGCCCAGAACCGGCAGGAGAACCGGGACCGCGTCGCGCTGGAAGAGGACCGCCGTCGGGCCGCACAGACCAAGGCGGACACCGAATATCTGGCCCGCGAACTGGCCGCGCTGCGGCTGGCCGTCGGCGAGGTCGCCACCCGCGATTACCTGCGCCACGAGCTGGAAAATCTGCGCGCTGCACTGGCCGAAACTCAGCCTCAGGACCCGGATAAACAGCACCCACGACCGGGTGAGATTGTTGAGCGCCGGACCAAGAAATCGGGGTAGTACCCCAAACGGGGCATTGCGCCACTCCCGTCACAAGAGTTATGTATGGTGATCTAGTTCACGAAGCTAAGAAGAAGCCGTAACAAAGAGGACACGATTCCCGACGACTCAAACATGAGGACGGTCGAGTGCGCATAGGGGGACGCTGGGATGCACTCCCGGCCGTCGCAGCGATGCGGCATCGTGCGCGTCATCTGACGCGTACGCCTGCTTTTGGTATCGCCGTCATCACGCCGTTGGTTTTCGCCGGTGCCGTCGGGGGGACGCCCGGCGCGCTGCCCGGAAGGATCCCGTCGGTGCGCGCCGTCACTCCGGTGGCCGCGGTCTCCCCGGCCGGCACCACCCGCGTCTCGTCGGGCCCGGGCGTCGTCGCCATCCCGCGGGGGCCCGCCGCCTTCCACGTCGCGGAGGCCAGCTCGTCGGCGCCGCCGCCCCCGACGGTCGTGACCGCGCCTGGGACGCTGGGCATCCCGAAGCCCGCCCTGGCCGCCTACCGCAACGCTGAGCTGAAGATGGCCGCGGCCATGCCGAACTGCGGCGTCAGCTGGAACCTGCTGGCCGGGATCGGCCGCATCGAGTCCGGGCATGCCAGCGGCGGCGCGGTCGATGCGCGCGGCACCGCGATCAACCCGATCTACGGCCCCGCGCTGGACGGCACGCTGCCCGGCAACGAGGTCATCGTCCAGAGCAACGTCGGCAACCGAGTCACCTACGCCCGCGCGTTGGGGCCGATGCAGTTCCTGCCCGGCACCTGGGCGCGCTACGCCGCCGACGGCGACGGCGACGGCATCGCCGATCCGCAAAACCTGTACGACGCGACGCTCGCGGCGGCCCGGTATCTGTGCAGCGGCGGCCTGAACCTGCGCGACCCGAACCAGGTCATGGCCGCGATCCTGCGCTACAACAACTCGGTGGCCTACGCCCAGAACGTGCTGGGCTGGGCCGCGGCGTACGCCACCGGCGTGGTGCCCGTCGACCTGCCGCCGATCACCGGTACCCCGCCGCCCATCGGCGACTCGCACCTGGAGCACCCGGAGGGCCTCGGGCCCAGCATGTTGCTGGACCACAGCGGCGGCCTCCCGATGACCGACCCGTTCGCCGGCCGGACGCCGCTGATCGACCTGGGTGGCAACAACCCTCAGCTGATCAGCACGCAGCCGATGTACCCCTGGATGACGCCGCCGACCACGCAGGGTCCGGCGCCGCTGACGCTCGCGCCCGGCTGCACGCTGATCTGCATCGGCGGGACGGGCCCGGGGCCGGGCCCGCAGGCGGCCGGGACGCTGCCGCCGCAGCCCGACGCCGCCCCACCGTTCGGCGCTCCGGCCGTCGGGGCGCCCCCGTTCGGGGCACCGCCGTTCCCGCAGGCACCGCCGTTCCCGCAGGCACCGCCGCCCGCGCCCGACCCGCTGGCCCCGCCCGCGGCTCCCGCGCCGGCCGTTGCGCCGCCCGCTGGCGGGGCGCCGCCTGCTGCCGGGGCGCCGCCCGCTGGCGGGGCGCCCAATGCCCCGAAGCGGCCGGCCGGACCTGCGGCACCGCCCGCCCCGAACGTGCCCGCGGTGAACCCGCCCGCACCGGCCGAGCCGGTGCCACCGCCACCCGGCTGAGAGCCCACGCCGCCCGGGCCGCATAGACTCGGCAGTGATGTCTGATCTGAATTCGGCGATCCACGCCGCCCTGGCCAAGGTAATCGACCCCGAACTGCGGCGGCCCATCACCGAACTGGGCATGGTCAAGAGCATCGACGTCGAACCCGACGGCGGTGTGCACGTGGGGATCTACCTGACCACCGCGGCGTGCCCCAAGAAGACCGAGATCAGCGAGCGCGTCGCCGCAGCCGTCGCGGACGTGCCGGGAACCGGCGCCGTCAAGGTCAGCCTCGACGTAATGAGCGACGAGCAGCGGACCGAGCTGCGCAAGCAGTTGCGCGGAGACGCCCACGAACCCGTCATCCCGTTCGCCCAGCCCAGCTCGCTGACTCGGGTGTACGCCGTCGCATCCGGCAAGGGCGGGGTCGGAAAGTCCAGCGTCACAGTCAATCTGGCCGCCGCGATGGCCGCCCGCGGGCTGTCGGTCGGCGTGCTCGACGCCGACATCCACGGCCATTCCATCCCCCGCATGATGGGCACCACCGACCGTCCCACCCAGGTCGAGTCGATGATCCTGCCGCCGATCGCCCACGAGGTTAAGGTCATCTCGATCGCCCAGTTCACGGAGGGCAATTCCCCGGTGGTATGGCGCGGCCCGATGCTGCACCGCGCACTGCAGCAGTTCCTCGCCGACGTCTACTGGGGCGATCTGGACGTGCTGCTGCTCGACCTGCCGCCCGGGACCGGCGACATCGCCATCTCGGTGGCTCAGCTGATCCCGAACGCCGAGATCCTGGTGGTGACCACTCCGCAGCTCGCGGCGGCCGAGGTCGCCGAACGGGCCGGCAGCATCGCGATCCAGACCCGTCAGCGCATCGTCGGCGTGGTGGAGAACATGTCCGGGCTGCTGCTGCCGGACGGCTCGACGCTGCAGGTCTTCGGCGAAGGCGGGGGTGCGCAGGTCGCCGAGCGGCTGTCCCGCGCCACCGGCGTCGAGGTGCCGCTGCTGGGGCAGATCCCGCTGGACCCCGCGCTGGTCGAAGCCGGCGACGCCGGTGTCCCGATCGTGCTGAGCGCGCCCGACTCGCCGGTCGGCAAGGAGCTGCGGGGCATCGCCGACGGCCTGTCATCGCGGCGGCGCGGGCTGGCGGGCATGTCGCTGGGCCTGGACCCGACGCGGCGCTAACCTGCGCTCTGGCCCTGTCGCGACCGTAACCTCGCGAAACGCCGCCGACGGGTGTCGAGTTAAGACACGCAAATCGCCGCACAGCGTGCCACAATCCGACGCTCGACGGGCTAAGGATTCAGGTCGCGTCCGGGTCGAACGGCGTGTGCTCGGGCGGCACGGCAGGAGCAGACTCCGCATCAGACTCAGCGGCCGGCTCAGGCGCAACGGGCGCACCGTTGACGGGCTGCTCGAAGTTTCCGGTGAAGATCGAGTCGTCGCCGTCGAGCAGATGCTTGGTGAGCGCAGCACGCGGCGTCATGCCCCGCAGCTTCTGCAGCTCGCTGAGCTGCCCGCGGATGTCGTCGAACTCCGGGCCGATGTCCTCGCGCAGCTGGTTGGTCATGCCGCTGAGGTAGTCGCGGGCCTGCCCCAGAGCCCCCGCAGTCCACCTGATGGCACCCGGCAGGCGTTCGGGGCCCAGCACCAGCAGCCCGACCACCAGCAGTACCAGCAGCTCCCCCCAGCCGACGTTGGCGAACATCTAGCTGGTGTCGGGGTCTGGCTTGACGGTCAGAGTGACGTGCCGGCCTTCGCGGACGACCTCGATCGGGGCGTCCTGCCCGATGGTCAGCTGCCGCACGGCGACGACGAACTCGTCGGCGTCGGCGACCTTGCGGTTGCCGACCTTGACGATCACGTCGTTCTCGAGAATGCCGCCCTTCTGCGCGGGGCTGCCGGCCTTCACGTTGGCGACCTGCGCGCCCGACGCGATCGCGTTCGAAACCGACCGCGTGCTGATCCCCAGCGTCGGGTGCACGATCTTGCCGTCCTTGATCAGCGTCTGCGCGACCTGCTTCATCTCGTTGACCGGGATCGCGAAGCCCAGGCCACTGGCGCTGTCGGACAGCGACTTGCCGGCAGTGTTGATGCCGATCACCTGCGAAGACATGTCGATCAGCGGGCCGCCGGAGTTGCCGTGGTTGATCGAGGCGTCGGTCTGCAGGGCGTCGATGACGGTGTCGGTGTCCGAACCCTCCCCCGACAGCGGCACCGGGCGGTGCAGCGCGCTGATGATGCCGTGGGTGACGGTGCTGCGCAGGCCCAGCGGCGCGCCGGCGGCCAGCACCTCGTCGCCGACCCGGACCTTGTCGGAGTCGCCGAGCCGGGCAACGCTCAGGTTGTCGACGTTGTCGACCTTGAGCACGGCCAGGTCGGTCTTGGGGTCGCGGCCCACCAGGGTGGCGGGCACTTCCTTGCCGTCGTTGAACACCACCTTGGTCTTGAACTGGCTGGGGTTGTTGGCCGCCTCGGAGATGACGTGGTTGTTGGTGACGATGTAGCCGCGACCGTCGATGATCACGCCGGAACCCTGCATGCCCTCGGTGTCGCTCTTGGACTCGATGGTCACCACGGAGTCGGCGACCGCGGCGGCGACCTTGGTGAATCGGCCGGCCGGCTCTTCTTTATTGCCGCTGGTGGACAGCGTCACCTTGGACGTGGTGAACGCGCCGACGACCTCGGCGGTCTTGCGGCCGATCACGCCGCCCACCGCGCCGACCACCAGCGCGATCAGCAGCAGCACCACCAGCGCCAGATAGGACACCTTGCCGCCGAACAGCACATCGCGCACGCCGAGCTTGCCGGTCTGCCCCAGCGGGGCGTGCGACACCGGCGCCGACACCGCCGGGGTGCCCAGCGCGGCGCCCGCGCCCGGATCCCGCCAGGGGTCGTCGGCCTCGTCGGTGTCCGCGCCGTCCTTCTCGGCGGCCAGCGCATTCGCGTCGATCGGGTGGCGCTGCAGCGAGTCGGCGCCCGCGAACGGCCGGCTGAACGCCTCTTCGAGGACCGGGTCGGCGGGCTTGTCGTGGGGCCGGAAGTCGGTCTGGTCGCGGTACTTCTGCGGGCGCACACGCTCCGCCACGAACGACCCGCGCAGCCCCCGCGGACGACCGAACGTCTGCGTCGCCGCGGGGTCGACGGGAGGCCGGGAGACGGGCCGCGGCGCCAGCCGGTTGCCGCCGTCTTGGCCGATGTTGTTGCCTTGGTCGGAGGTCACTCTCTCCCCTTCTCGGCCCGGAACGGTATGTCCACCCTAGTATCCACGGTTCTGGATCGGTCGGCCTGAGCGCACACGCGGGAACGCCCCGGGTGTGCCCGGCGATTAACCGCCAAGCTACCGGCGCTTACGTGAGTTGCGTGGGTCGCCCTCACCGACACGGTCGGGCAGCGGCCCGGGGAATGCGGTCGTGTCGTCGGGCGCGCAGTGCGGGATCTCCGACAGCAGCCCCAGCAGCGAGGTCGGGACGCGGATGGGGTGCGAGTCGCGCAGCGCGGCACGCGCCCGGCTGTGGTCGTCGACCTCGGCCGCACACTGCGGGCACAGCGAAAGGTGGTGCGCCGCGCGCAGGTGGGCGTTCATCCGCAGCTCGCCGTCGACGAACGCGGCGATCGCCTCGATCGACAGGTGCTCGGTGGAGCCGAATCGCCGCGGCGCGCCCACCGGCGCATCGCTTTGCGAGGCGAACTGGGCGGGCAGCCACGAGAACGCGCGCCGGAACACATGCCCCACACCCTCGGGGTAGGCCATTACCGGCTCCTTTCGCTGCCACGCATATTCGAATGTAGCGCGGCGCGCGGCATTTACCCAGCAGAAATCGGTAAAACCGCAGGTGGTCGGTTAGCCAGCTTTGCGCGTTTCGGCGCGAATGTCGTGTTCGGGGTGCGCGGCCAGGTAGTCGCGCAGGGCCTGACGTCCGCGGTGGATGCGGCTGCGCACGGTGCCCAGCTTCACCCCGAGGGTGGCGCCGATCTCCTCGTAGGACAGCCCCTCGATGTCGCACAGCACCACGGCGGCGCGGAACTCCGGCGGCAGCGAGTCCAGGGCGGCCTGCAGGTCCGGACCCAGCCGGGAGTCGTGGTAGATCTGCTCGGGGTTGGGCTCGTCGGCGGGCACGCGGTCATAGTCGTCGGGCAGTGCCTCCATGCGGATGCGGGTGCGCCGGCGGACCATGTCCAGGAACAGGTTCGTGGTGATGCGGTGCAGCCAGCCCTCGAAGGTGCCGGGCTGGTAGTTCTGGACCGAGCGGAAGACCCGGATGAAGGTCTCCTGGGTCAGGTCTTCGGCGTCCTGCTGGTTGCCGGAGAGCCGGTAGGCCAGCCGGTACACCCGGTCGGCGTGTTGGCGCACGAGTTCGTCCCACGACGGCATGTTCGCCTTGTCGCCGGTCGCGTCGAACACCGCGGTGCCGTGCAGCTGGTCGGACGGCTCCACCCACTCGTCGTCACGGATCACCTGCGGGTGCGACATCGTGGTCGAGTTCAGCGTTGGGCTCAAATGCGTTGGGCTCAAGGTGGTGATGATCGGGTCCTCCGGGTTTGCACTGCCGTCAGGAATAGGCAGTTCGTCACCGGCAACGCGAAGCGGCCACCGGCTATTCCCGGCTGTATACCCATTCCAGCGCCCCTCGCGTTCCATACGCATACCGTCGCCTACCGGAGTGTGGGCGATATAGGAGCAAACTGAGGTTTGCCTGAGAAACCATATCGTTACCTGCGTCTATCAGGGCGTTTGCCGTGTGGCGTGAGCTTGGTCGCCTTTGCGGCCTCGGGCGTGTTGCCGCGGACCGGCCCAGGCGCGCCTGCCGGCCCCCCGGGCGGCATGGAATACGCTGCCGATCATGGACGCCCCCGGTAACAGCACGGACACCCCCGACGAGGCGGCCGAGGCGGCCCCCAGCCGCGCCGAGTCGATCTCGCGGCACGCCGAGGGGTCGATCTCGGAGGACGCGATCCTGGCCGCGGCCCGCGAGCGCGCGGTGGACATCGGCGCCGGCGCGGTGACGCCGGCGGTCGGCGCGCTGCTGAGCCTGCTGGCCAAACTCAGCGGCGGCAAGGCCGTCGCCGAGGTGGGCAGCGGCGCCGGCGTCAGCGGCGTCTGGCTGCTGTCCGGGATGAGCGACGACGGCGTGCTGACCACCATCGACATCGAGCCCGAATACCTGCGGCTGGCCAAGCAGGCGTTCTCCGAGGCGGGCATCGGGCCGTCGCGCACCCGGCTGATCAGCGGCCGCGCGCAGGAGGTGCTGACGCGGCTGGCCGACGAGTCCTACGACCTGGTGTTCATCGACGCCGACCCGATCGACCAGCCCGAGTATGTCGTCGAGGGCGTGCGGCTGCTGCGGTCCGGCGGGGTGATCGTCGTGCACCGGGCGGCGCTGGGCGGGCGCGCCGGAGACCCGTCGGCGCGCGACGCCGAGGTGGTCGCGGTGCGCGAGGCCGCCCGGCTCATCGCCGAGGACGAGCGGCTCACGCCCGCGCTGATCCCGCTCGGCGACGGCGTGCTGGCCGCCGTGCGCGACTAACTACCGCGAGTCCCGCCGAGCAGACGCATAAGCCCCCGTTTCGTGCCGAAATGAGGGGCTTTTGCGTCTGCTCGCGCCACCCCCTTGACACTCGACTGAACGTGCGTTTAGTGTCCTGAACATGCGTTCAGCCGATCTCACGGCCGTGGCCCGCATCCGCGATGCGGCCATCGAGCAGTGGGGCCAGCACGGCTTCGGCGTCGGGTTGCGCACCATCGCCGAGGCCGCGGGGGTGAGCGCCGCGCTGGTGATCCACCACTTCGGCTCCAAGGACGGCCTGCGCAAGGCGTGCGACGAGTTCGTCGCCGAAGAGATCCGCAGCGAGAAGTCCGAGGCGATTCAGTCCAGCGATCCCGCAACCTGGTTCGCGGCGATGGCCGAAATCGAGTCCTACGCACCGCTGATGGCCTACCTGGTGCGCAGCATGCAATCCGGCGGTGACCTGGCGACGACGTTGTGGCACAGGATGATCGACAACGTCGACGACTACATGGACGAGGGCGTACGGGCCGGCACCATCAAGCCCAGTCGCGATGCGCACGCGCGCGCCAAGTACCTCGCGATCACCGGTGGCGGCGGATTCCTGCTGTACCTGCAATTGCATGAAACACCAACGGATCTCAAGGCGGTGCTGCGCGACTACGCGCGGGACATGGTGCTGCCCGCCATGGAGGTGTTCACGGAAGGACTGCTGGCCGACCGCACGATGTACGACGCGTTCCTGGCCGCAGAGGAGGAAGGAGAACCGCATGTCGGTTGACAACTGCCCGCCCATCGAAATCCGGGGGCTGGCAAAGAATTTTGGTGCGGTACGCGCGCTGGACGGCCTCGACCTGACCGTCCGCCGCGGCGAGGTGCACGGCTTCCTGGGGCCCAACGGCGCCGGCAAGTCCACCACCATCCGCATCCTGCTGGGCCTGGTCAAGGCCGACGGCGGCAGCGTGCGACTGCTCGGTGGCGACCCGTGGACCGACGCGGTGCGCCTGCATCGCGAGATCGCCTACGTGCCAGGCGATGTCACGCTGTGGCCGTCGCTCACCGGCGGCGAGACCATCGACCTGCTGGCCCGCATGCGCGGCGGCATCGACGAACAGCGCCGTGCGGAACTGGTCGAGCGCTTCGACCTCGACCCGCACAAGAAGGCCCGCACCTACTCGAAGGGCAACCGCCAGAAGGTCTCCCTGATCTCGGCGTTCTCGTCGCACGCCACGCTGCTGCTGCTCGACGAGCCGAGCAGTGGCCTGGACCCGTTGATGGAGAATGTGTTTCAGCAGTGCGTCGGCGAGGCCCGGGATCGCGGCGTGACCGTGCTGCTGTCCAGCCACATCCTGGCCGAGACGGAGGCGCTGTGCGAACGGGTGACCATCATCCGGGCCGGCCGGACCGTCGAGAGCGGCACGCTTGACTCGATGCGGCACCTCAGCCGCACGTCGATCAGGGCCGAAATGATCGGCGACCCAGGCGACCTCACGCGCATCCGCGGCGTCGCGGACGTCAGCCTGGACGGGCGCACGCTGCGCGCCCAGGTCGACAGCGAAAACCTCGGCGAACTCATCCGGGTGCTCGGTGACGCCGGGGTGCGCAGCCTCGTCAGCCAGCCGCCGACGCTCGAGGATCTCTTCCTGCGCCACTACGACACCACGGTGGCGACGCTATGAGCACCGCAACGCTGGACCGGCCGGCGCCGCCGCGGGCCGGCTCGAATTTCACTGGGACGCTGGGGATGTTGCGGCTCTACCTGCGCCGCGACCGGGTCTCGTTGCCGCTGTGGGTGCTGCTGCTGTCGCTGCCGCTTTCCACCGTCTACATCGGCAGCATCGAGAAGCTCTACCCCACCGAGGCCGCGCGCGCCGGGTTTGCGGCCACCATCATGGCCAGCCCGGCCCAGCGTGGACTCTACGGCCAGATCTACAACAACAGCCTTGGGGCCGTGGGGATCTGGAAGGCTGGAATGTTTCACGCGTTGATCGCCGTCGCGGTCATCCTCACCGTGATCCGGCACACCCGCGCCGACGAGGAGTCCGGCCGGACCGAGCTGATGGACTCGACCGCGGTGGGCCGCTACGCCAGCCTCACCGCGGCGCTGATCCTGTCGTTCGGGGCGTCGATCGCCACCGGCGCCATCGGTGCGGCGGGGTTGCTCAAGACCGACGTCCCGGCGGGCGGGTCGGTGGCTTTCGGGGCGGCGCTGGCCGGGTCCGGCCTGGTGTTCGCGGCGGTGGCCGCGGTGGCCGCGCAGCTCTCACCGAGCGCCCGCTTCGCCCGCGGCACGGCGTTCGCGGTGCTGGGCGCCGCATTCACGGTGCGCGCCGTCGGCGACGCGGGTTCCGGGGCGCTGTCCTGGGCGTCGCCGCTGGGCTGGTCGCTGCAGGTCCGGCCCTACGCGGGTGATCGCTGGTGGGTGCTGTTGCTGCACTTGGCGACGACGGCCGCGCTCACCCTGGTGGCGTACCGGCTACTCGCCGGCCGCGACGTCGGCGCCGGATTGATCGCCGAGCGCACCGGTCGGGGCTCCGCCGGCGCGGGACTGCGCGGCGTCGCCGGACTGACCTGGCGGCTGGACCGCGGCGCGCTGCTGCTGTGGACCGTCGGGTTGTGCGTGTACGGCGTGGTGATCGGCAGCGTCGTGCACGGCATCGGCGACGAGATCGGCGACAGCCAGCAGAGCCGCGACATCGTCGCGCGGATGGGCGGCACCGGCGTGCTGGAGCAGGCCTTCGTCGCGGTGGCGTTCATCATGCTGGGGATGGTCGCGGCGGCGTTCGCCGTCTCGCTCACGCTGCGGCTGCACCAGGAGGAGTCCGGCCAGCGGGCCGAGCCGACGCTGGCCGGTGCCGTCTCCCGGACCCGCTGGGTGGCAACGCATCTGGCGGCCGCGCTCGGCGGTTCCGCGTTGGCGATGCTGGTGGCCGGCGTGGCGACCGGCCTGGTGTACGGCGCCGCGGCCGACGACGTCGGCGGCAAGCTGGGCATCACGGTGGGCACCGCGCTCGCGCAACTGCCCGCCGTCTGGCTGCTGTCCGCGGTGACGATGGCGCTGTTCGGCCTCGCACCGAGGTTCGCCCCCGTCGCTTGGGGGGTGCTGGTCGGGTTCGTCGCGCTGTATCTGATCGGCTCGCTGGCCGGCTTTTCGCAGTGGCTGCTCGACCTCGAGCCCTTCGCGCATGTCCCCCGGGTGGGCGGCGGCGACTTCACTGCGGTGCCGCTGCTGTGGCTGCTGGCGGTCGATGCGGTGCTGATTGCGGTCGGGATCATGGCCTTTCGGCGACGGGATTTGCGGTGAGCGGACGCGGGTACCCCTCCCTGTCGTCAACGCGTAGGGGGAGATCATGAAGACCGTTGTGCAGGTTGCGACATCGTCGGTCATCGGCCTGGTGGTCTTGGGTTTGCTGCTGTTCGTGCCGGCCGGCACGCTCAGCTACTGGCAGGCCTGGGTTTTCATGGCCGTGTTCACCACCGCGACGCTCTTGCCGGCCGTCTATCTGATGCGCACCAACCCGGCGGCGCTGCAGCGGCGCATGCACAGCGGTCCGCAGGCCGAAGGCAGGCCGATCCAGAAGGCGATCATCACCGTCGCGTTCGTCGCGCTGTTCGCCATGACGGCGTTCAGCGCCCTCGACCACCGGATGGGCTGGTCGTCGGTGCCGGCGTGGGTGTGCGTGCTCGGGAACGTGCTGGTCGCCGCCGGCCTCGGGCTCGCCATGCTGGTCGTCGTGCAGAATGCCTACGCGGCCGCGACCGTGACCGTGGAGTCGGGCCAGACGCTGGTGTCCAGCGGCGTGTACAAGTACGTGCGGCATCCGATGTACGTCGGCAACATCGGCATCATGGCGGGGATACCGCTGGCGCTGGGTTCCTATTGGGGCCTGCTGTTCACCATCCCGGGTGTAGCGGTGTTGGTCGTACGCATCCTCGACGAGGAACGTCTGCTCAACCAGGAGCTGGGCGGGTACCGCGAATACTCCGACCGGGTGCGCTACCGCTTGGTGCCGTACGTCTGGTAACCCAGCGACCGCGGCGTCGGCGGGCGTCTGGCGCGTGTCGTGGCCATTTTCGTGGACGGGCGGGCGGCGCTGTGGTTCGCTAGCCGAAGATCCACCGGCCCGTACGTGCAGGCAGACCGCGCAGGAGACGCAGTGAAGGGCACGCTTTTCGGATTCCCCCGCCGTCCAGCCCTGGTGATCGCCGTCTGCCTCGCGCTCCTGGTGGCGGCGGGCGTGGCCGCGCTGACCCTCCGGCCCGCCGCGAAGCCCAGCGCCGCCGCCGCGCGGCACCAGAGCACGTTGCCACTGGTCGGCATCACGCCGCATGGCCTGGCCGTCGACAGCAACGGCACGCTCTACGTCACCGACTCCCGCAGCCCGCGCGTGCTGTCGTTGGCGGCCGGCGCCACCGGCCAGACCGAACTGCCCTTCAGCGACCTCGACATTCCCGACGGCGTGGCCGTGAACCGTGACGGAACCGTGTACATCACCGATTACGGCAGCCATCAGGTGCTCGCGCTGGCGCCGGGTTCGACCAGCCAGACCGTCCTCGCATTCACCGGCCTCAGCGGCCCCTCCGGCGTCGCGGTCGACGGCGCCGGAACCGTCTACCTCGCGGACAGCGGCCACAGCCGGGTGCTCGCGCTGGCGGCAGGCGCCACCACGCAGACCGTCCTGCCGTTCAGCGGGCTCCACAGCCAGTTCGGCCTGGCGGTCAACGGCGACGGCACCGTGTATGTCGCCGACTATGGCAACAACCGGGTGGTGTCGCTCGCCCCCGGCTCCACCAGCCAGACCGTCCTGCCCTTCACCGGACTCAACCATCCATACGGCGTCACGATCGGCAGCAACGGAACCGTGTACGTCGCCGACGACGGCAACAACCGCGTGGTGTCCCTGGCCGCGGGTTCCACCACCCAGACCGTCCTGCCCTTCAGCGGCCTCAACAGTCCCGCCGATGTCGCGGTCGACGGCAAGGGCACCGTCTACGTCGCCGACTACGGCAACGGCCGGGTGGTCTCGCTCTCCGCCTAGCCCGCCTTGTCTCGCCGAGCAGGACCGCGCAGGACCGAGCAGGACCGCTAGAGCCAGACGCCCTTGCCCACCGCGACCACCCCACCGGCGCTGATCGCGAACCGCTCCCGGTCCTTCTCCAGGTCCACCCCGACCATCTCGCCCGGCCCCACAACGACATTCTTGTCCAGGATCGCGTGCCGAACCACCGCACCGCGACCGACCCGGGCGCCGGGCATGATGACGCTGCCCTCGACGATCGCGCCGTCGTCGACCACGACGTTCGACGACAGCACCGAATTGCGCACCGACGCCGCCGAGATGATGCTGCCCGCCCCCACCACCGACTCCTGCGCGGACCCGCCGTTGACGAACTTCGCCGGCGCCAGGTTTTCGGACGCACCTAGGATCGGCCAGCGCCGGTTGTAGAGGTTGAACACCGGATGCACCGACACCAGATCCATGTGCGCGTCGTAGAACGCGTCCAGTGTCCCGACGTCGCGCCAGTAGGCCCGGTCGCGCTCGGTGGCGCCGGGCACGTCGTTGTCGTTGAAGTCGTACACGGCAGCCATGCCGTCGGCCACCAGCCGCGGAATGATGTCGCCACCCATGTCGTGATCCGAGTGGTCGTCGTCGGCGTCGGCGCGGATCGCGTCGATCAGCACCTTGGTGGTGAAGATGTAGTTGCCCATCGACACGAACGCGGATTCGGGGTCGTCGGGCGTGCTGGGCGGCTCCAGCGGCTTCTCCAGGAAGCGGCGGATGCGCCCGGAATCGTCGGCCTCGATGCAGCCGAAAGCGCTGGCCTCGCTGCGCGGGACCCGGATACCCGCCACCGTCGCGCCCGCGCCGCTGTCGACGTGGAATTGGACCATCTGCTCGGGGTCCATCCGGTACACGTGGTCGGCGCCGAAAACCACGATGTAATCGGGGTCTTCGTCGTAGATCAGGTTCAGCGACTGGTAGATCGCGTCCGCCGAGCCGGTGTACCAGCGCGGGCCCAGCCGCTGCTGCGCCGGCACCGGCGTGATGTACTCCCCCGCCAAGCCGGACAGCCGCCAGTTCTGCGAGATGTGGCGGTCCAGCGAGTGCGACTTGTATTGGGTGAGAACGCAGATCCTCAGGTAGCGGGCGTTGACGAGGTTGGAGAGCACGAAATCGATCAGCCGGTAGGCGCCGCCGAAGGGAACCGCCGGTTTCGCCCGGTCCGCGGTCAGCGGATACAGCCGCTTGCCCTCACCGCCGGCCAGGACGATGCCCAGCACGTGTGGCGCTTCCCTCATGGCCTCAAACCTATCGGCCGCCGCTGACCCCTGCCAGTGGTAACCCCGCGTTCGGCGCTGCTGTCCCCCGCGGTGTTTGGCCTAGTTGTGCGGAGGTCGGTCCCGCCAACTACGGTGCGCTGTATGCGGGTGGCGATGATGACTCGGGAATACCCTCCGGAGGTCTACGGCGGGGCCGGCGTGCACGTCACCGAATTGGTCGCGCATCTGCGCCGACTGTGCGCCGTCGACGTGCATTGCATGGGCGCCCCGCGCCCGACGGCCGTCGCCCACCAGCCCGACGAGCGGTTGAGCGGCGCCAACGCGGCGCTGTCCACCCTGTCCGCCGACCTGGTGATGGCCGACGCCGCGTCGGCGGCCACCGTCGTGCACTCGCACACCTGGTACGCGAACCTGGCCGGGCACCTGGCCGGGCTGCTCTACGACATCCCGCACGTGCTGACCGCCCATTCGCTCGAGCCGATGCGGCCCTGGAAGGCCGAGCAGCTCGGCGGCGGCTACCAGGTGTCGTCGTGGGTGGAGCGGACGGCGATGCTGGCCGCCGACGCCGTCATCGCGGTCAGCGAAGGCATGCGGGAGGACGTGCTGCGCGTCTACCCTCGCTTGGATCCCAGCCTGGTGCACGTCATCCGCAACGGCATCGACACCGACGTCTGGTACCCGGCCGACCCGGGGGCCGACGGGTCCGTCCTGGCCGAACTCGGGGTCGACCTCAGCCGGCCGATCGTGGCGTTCGTCGGGCGCATCACCCGGCAGAAGGGCGTCGCGCACCTGGTCGCAGCGGCGCACCAATTCAGCCCGGACGCGCAGCTGGTGCTGTGCGCCGGCGCGCCCGACACGCCGGAGATCGCCAACGAAGTGCGGTCCGCGGTCGCCCGGCTGGCCCATAATCGCACCGGCGTGTTCTGGATCCGCGAGATCCTGCCAGTCCGGAAGCTTCGTGAAATACTCTCGGCAGCAACGGTTTTCGTATGCCCCTCGGTATACGAGCCGTTGGGAATCGTGAACCTGGAGGCGATGGCGTGCGCCACGCCGGTGGTGGCGTCCGACGTCGGGGGGATACCGGAGGTGGTGACCGACGGCGTCACCGGATCGCTGGTGCACTACGACGTGCGGGACGCGTCGGACGCCGGGGGTTACGAGACGAGATTGGCCGAAGCCGTCAACGGGCTGATCGCCGATCCCGAGCGGGCTGAAAGCTACGGGAAGGCCGGACGCCAGCGATGCATCGAGGAATTCTCCTGGGCCCGCGTGGCCGAGCAGACGCTGGACATCTACCGGAAGGTGTGCGCGTGACCCCAGAGTTTGCCGCCCGGGCGGCCTAGCTGGTAACGCCCTTCAGTTCGTCACCCAGCGCGGCGGCTTCGTCGGGCGTGAGCTCTACGACGAGTCGGCCGCCACCCTCAAGTGGTACCCGCATCACGATGCCGCGCCCCTCCTTTGTCGCTTCCAGAGGACCGTCTCCGGTCCGGGGCTTCATCGCCGCCATCGAGTGCTCCCTCCAGATTCGAGCTGGCCCGCCGTTGCGGACCTGGTCGGCGCCGCGCATGCCCCGCCAGTGGATTTCCAGCCATACCCGACATTGAACTGCCAAATCACCCCCCCATTGTTCCTTATCCACGCGACCATGTGCACAAGACCCGGCTATGCGGCTCCCGCCGGGGCCTCAGGCCGCCGATGGGGGCACCCAGCAACCCCGGATGTGGTCGTCGACCATGCCGGTTGCCTGCATCAGCGCATAGGCGGTGGTGGGCCCGACGAACCGGAAACCGCGCCGTTTCAGCTCACGCGCCATGGCCTTCGATTCCGCACTGGCCGAGGGTATTTCGGACAGGTCGGCCGGCCGCGGCCGGGCCGGCGGGGCGAACGACCACAGCAGGTCCGCCAGGTCGTCGGGACTTCCCAGGTCGGCGGCGGCCCGCGCGTTGGCGATGGTCGCCTCGATCTTGGCCCGGTTGCGCACGATGCCCTGGTCGGCCAGCAACCGCTGCACGTCGGCGTCGGTGAAGCCGGCGACCCGCTCGATGTCGAACCCGGCGAACGCGCGCCGGAAATTCTCCCGTTTGCGCAGGATGATCAGCCAGGACAGCCCGCTCTGGAAGGCCTCCAGGCTCATCCGCTCGAACAACTCCACGCCGCCGCGCAGCGTGCGGCCCCATTCCTGGTCGTGATAGTCGCGGTACAGCTCGAAGTCCGGCCCCGGCCGTCCTATCGCCCAGCCGCAGCGGACCACTCCGTCATCGCTCATACCTCGTCCTGACGTTCCTCACCGCCGCCAGGTTCCACGACGTCGGCCTTTTCCCGCGCGGCGAGCTGTCCGCGCAGCGCCTCGAGTTCGCGGCCGAGCCGGTCCAGCACCCAGTCCACCTCGCTGGTGTTGTAGCCGCGCAGAACCTGGGTGAACTTGACGGCGTCGACGTCCGCCCCGGTGACGCCGAACGCGGGCAGCACCGTCACCGTCGTTCCCCGCGGCAATGGCGGCAACTGCTCGCCGCGGCCGAACAGCAGACTGGCCGCCCCGAACAGCACGATCGCCACCAGGATGAGCACCACCAGGTACAGCAACACCAACGCCACGCCGTCGATCTTGCCTTAGAGCACCGACAACCCGCCGACTAGCGGGGCCGCAACACGTTCATCGGCGGCCGGTCCAGCAGCGACACCGGCGCCGTCTGCGCCGTGTAGCCGAAATCGTCGGGACCGGCGAAGAACTGCGTCAGCCCGGCCCCGGAGTCGGGGATCCCGCAGCGCGCGAACAGCGTGGCGATCACCTGCCGGCTCATCCCGCCCAGCTCGGTCAGCGGCCGATTCCGGTGCGCCCGCACTCCCAGGTTGACCTGCGCGATCGCGTCCAGGCCCAGCCGGTCGAAGGTGTCCACAAGCAGGCCGATCTCCACGCCGTAGCCCGGCGCGAACGGCAACGACGTCAGCAGCTCGCGGCTGGCCGCGTACTCGCCGCCCAACGGCTGGGCCACGCAGCCCAGCTCGGGCCGCAGCGCGGCCAACAGCGGCCGGGCCACCAGCTCGGTGACCCGCCCCCCGCCCGTGGCGCCCTCGCCCTGAAGCGGCCGTCGATAGAAGCCCTTGACCAGGTGAATGCCGTCACCAGTCAACAGCGGGCCGACCAGCCACGGCACGAACATGGGGTGCGGATTGATCAGGTCGGAGTCGACGAACACGACGATGTCGCCGCTGGTGGCCGCCAGTGAGCGCCACAACGCCTCACCCTTGCCGGGCCGCGTCGGGACCTCGGGCAGCGCCTGCTCCCGGCTGACCACGCGGGCGCCCGCGGCGATCGCGCGGATCTCGGTGTCGTCGGTGGAGCCGGAGTCCAGCACGATCAGCTCGTCGACCAGCCCGTTCACCAGCGGCGAGATGCTGTCGATCACCGATTCGATGGTCTGTTCCTCGTTGAGGGCGGGCAGCACCACCGAGATGGTTCGGCCCGCCTTGGCCGCCACCAATTCGCCGACGGTCCAGCCGGGTCGGTTCCAGCTGCGCTGCGCCAGCCAGCTGTCCGCCGGGCTGCCGTCGCTGGTGAACTCGCCGACCAGCTCGGATGCAGTCATGCGAGTCCCCTCACCGTGCGCGTCGGCGGGCGCGTCCCCTGGATCGAGGCCACCATCTCCAGCACCTGCCTGGTCGCGGCGACCTCGTGTACCCGAAACATCCGGGCGCCCGCGGCCGCCGCCAGCGCGGTGGCCGCCAACGTTCCCTCGAGCCGTTCGGTCAATTCCACGCCCAGAGTCTCCCCGACGAAGTCCTTATTACTCAAAGCCATCAGCACGGGCCATCCGGTCTTAACAAGATCGGCCACGTGGCGCAACAGCAGCAAGCTGTGGAAGGTGTTCTTGCCGAAGTCGTGCGTCGGGTCGATCAGTACCCGATCGCGGGCTACGCCGGCCGCGACCGCCCGCTCGGCGGCTTCGGTGACCTGGCGAATCACGTCGTCCACGACACCGCGGGTAGTCGTACCGTAGCTCACCCGGAACGGTCGTGTGCGCGGCTGCGCACCGCCGGTGTGCGAACACACCAGCCCGGCGCCGAACTCTGCGGCCACCTCAGGCAGCGCCGGGTCGATGCCGGCCCAGGTGTCGTTGATGATGTCGGCGCCCGCCGCGCACGCCGCGCGGGCCACGCCCGCGCGCCAGGTGTCGACGCTGATCAGCAGGTCGGGGTACGCGCCGCGGAGCCATTCGATGTAGGGAATGAGGCGGGCGAGCTCGGTCGCCGCGTCGACGTCTTGGCCCGGGCCCGCTTTGACGCCGCCGACATCGATGACGTCGGCGCCGTCGGCGACGGCCCGGTGCGCTGCGGACCTGGCCGCATCGTCGCTGAAGTGCACACCCCGGTCGTAGAACGAGTCCGGGGTGCGGTTGACGATCGCCATGATCAGCGCGCGATCCGCGGCGACCGGGCGGCCGCACAGAGTCGACTGCACGGTTGACTGCACGCCTCCATAGTGCCTGGTGCCCCGGCGATCGCCGCATTCGACGAGTGTCGGGTTGTGTCACGCAAAATCGCCGGGAGCGTGTCTTAACCCGACGCTCGCCGGGGCCCAAGCGGCCCCGAAGCGGCCCCGAAGCGGCCCCGAAGCGGCCCGACCCGCGAAAGCTACCCCTGCGGGCGCTTACCCGCCGCCACTTCCTCGGGGAATTCGCCGTAGAACGGCACGTATCCCTCCGCGCGCCCGGACAGCACATACAGCGGATCCTCGACGTCGTCGCCGTAGGCCTGATTGCGCAGCTCCACCTTGCGGCTCTTGAACGTCGACGTGTGCTCCAGCGAATGCGCCACGCGCACGAACAGCGGCAACGCATACGCGGGCAGCTGGTCATACACCGCGCGGGCCAGGGCGTGGCCGTCGAATTCGGCACCGTCGCGCAGCTTGACCGCGGCCATCCCGGCACGGCCGCCGGTGCGCGGAATCTCGACGCCGTAGACCGTGCACTCCTCGACGGCCGGGTCGGTCGCCACCGCCGCCTCCACCTGGGTGGTGGCGACGTTCTCGCCCTTCCAGCGGAACGTGTCGCCGAGCCGGTCGACGAACGCGGCGTGCCCAAAACCCTGCGGGCGCAGCACGTCACCGGTATTGAACCAGCAGTCGCCCTCCTTGAAGGCGTCGCGCACCAGCTTCTTCTCGCTGGACGCCTTGTCGGTGTAGCCGTCGAACGGCTGCAACCGGTTGACCGCGCTGAGCGCCAGACCCGGCTGGCCGGGGGGCACCCGGCGCACCCGCCCGCCGGAGTCGCGCAGCGGCGCGCCGGTGTCCGGGTCGTACTCCACGTAGGCCAGCGGCGTCGGCGAGATCCCCGTGGTCCTGGGCAGGTTGAAGATGTTGACGAAGGCGGTGGTGCCTTCGCTGGCGGCGTAGAACTCGCAGACCCGCTTGATGCCGAACCGCTCGGTGAACTCGTCCCAGATCTCGGGCCGCAACCCGTTACCGCCGATCACCCGCACCCTGTGCCTGCGGTCGGTCGGCTTCGTCGGCTGGTTGAGCAGGTACCGGCACAGCTCGCCGATGTAGATGAACGCCGTGGCCTCGCTGGCGATCACCTCGTCCCAGAACCGGGAGGCCGAGAACGACTTGCCCAGCGCCAGCGTCGCGCCGGAGTTGACCACCGACGACACCGCGACCGTCAGCGCGTTGTTGTGGTACAGCGGTAGGCAGCTGTACAGCGTGTCGGAGCCGCGCAACCGCAGCCCCAGCCCGCCGAAGCCGGCCAGCGCGGACAGCCACCGCCGGTGCGTCATCACGCTGGCCTTGGGGAAGCCGGTGGTGCCCGAGGTGAAGATATAGAACGCGGTGTCCTTGGCCCGCACCGCCGACACCGACGCGGGGTTGGTGGCGGGCGCGCTGACCGCGAACCGCTCCAGATCCTCGATGGTCAGCGCCTCGGTGGCGCCCGCGCCCCCGGACTCGGTGACGGCGCTGATCAGGTCGGTCTCGGCGACCAGCACCTTGGCGTCCAGCAGGCCCATGCTGTGGGCCAGCACCTCGCCGCGCTGGTGGTAGTTGATCATCCCGGCGACGGCACCGCACTTGACGGCGGCCAGCATCGTCAGCACGGCGTTGGGCGAGTTGCGCAGCATGACGGCGACGACGTCGCCGTGGCCGACCCCGCGCGCGGCCAGCACCGCCGCATACCGGTTGGCGGTCGCGTTGGCCTCGCGGTAGGTGATCTGCTGGTCGCCGAACCGGAGGAAGACACGGTCGCTGAAGCGCGCCGCGCGCTCCTGGAACACCGAGCCGATCGACTTCTTGGCATTCGGCTGGGCCAGCCCGGTCACCACACCGCGCAAGATCACGGGCAGGTCGGCCAGCACGGCAGGCACCCGGACGGCGATGTCGGTGAGCTTGATCGCGCTGCGAGCGCCCCCGTCATGATCGGACACGTGATCCCTCGATTCCTTATGACCCGTCGGGCTCGCACTCCTTGATTGCGGCACTCACCTTATCGACCAGCACCAACCGGTCCATCGCGAGCTGTGAGATGTAGTTCTCGTCCAGCAGCCCGCTCAACCAGACCCACAGGTCCCGATAGTGGCCCCAGGGATCCAGCATCACGATCGGCTTGTCGTGCATGCCCAGTACGCTCGCCGTCCACACGTCGAACAGTTCGTCCATGGTCCCGATGCCACCCGGCAGCGTGATGAACGCGTCGGAGCGGTCCTCCATGATCTGCTTACGTTCGCTCATCGTGTCGGTGACGATCAGCTCGTCGGCGTTGGTGTCCGCGATCTCGCGCCGCATCAGCGTCTGCGGGATCACGCCGACGGTCCGGCCACCCCGCGCGCGGGCGGCGCTGGCCACCGCGCCCATCGCGGAGACGCGACCGCCGCCCCACACCAGCGTCCAGCCCCGATCCGCGATCGCCTCGCCGAGGTCGGCGGCGAGTTCGAGCAACCGGGGATGCGTCGGCGTGGCCGCACAGAACACACAAACCGCCCACTCGGCGGCCGGATCGCGGTTAGGGCGCATATTTGCCAAAGGGTAAACCACGCTGGTCAACTCGCGACGCTGGTACATAAAATTCGGTAGGTGCCGATTCGGTGGAACGTTCCGGAACACGCAGCCGCCCTCGAGCGGCTGAAGCTCAGCCTGCAACGCGAGGGCGGCGCGGTGCTGCTCGGCCCCGACGGCGTGGGCAAATCCACGCTGGCCCGGTTGGCCGCCGAACACGTCACCGCCGAGCGCCCGGCCACCATCACCCGCTGGGTCACCGGCACACCGACCGAGCGCGTGGTCCCGTTCGGGGCCTTCAGCCATCTCGTGGAGATCGCCGACATCGGCAAGCCGGCCGCGCTGCTGCGGGCGGCCCGCGCGTCCCTGGTCCGGGACGGCCGCGAGGGCGACCTGCTGCTCGTCGTCGACGACGCGCACTGCCTCGACATCCTTTCGGCCACCCTGGTGTACCAGCTTGCGCTGGCCGGCGCCGCGCGGATGATCGTCAGCGCCCGCGCTGACGCGGCACCGGACGCCATCGCGGCGCTGTGGACCGACGGCCTGCTGGAACGGATCGACCTCGAGGCGCCGACGGAGGCGTCCGGGCCGACGGGGCCCGCCGGGCCGGCCCAGGTCGACGAGTTCCTCGCCGAGCTGCCGGGGCCGGCGCGGTCGGTGCTGGACTATCTGGCCGTTGCCGAGCCGCTGTCGGTCGCGGATCTCGCCGTCCTCGCCGGTGACGGCGCCGTGGGGCAGGCCGAAGACTGGGGCGCGGCGGAAAGCCGGGTGCCGGGCGGACGGGCGGACGAGCCCATGGTGTACACCGCGCACCCGCTGTTTGCCGAACGAGCGCTGGCCGCGTTGGGCCGCGACGGCGCCCGCCGGCGCCGCACCGATCTGGTCAGGCTGCACGCGCAGCGGCCATGGGAACACCTCAGTGACCGGCTGCGGCTGGCTTCGCTGGCCCTCGACAGCGACGCCCCGCAACCGGTGCCGGAGGTGATCGAGGCGGAGCAACAGGCGCTACGGCTGGGCGACATGGCGCTTGCCGAGCGATTCGGCTGGGCGGCACTGGACCGATCCGAGGACCGGTCCGAGGACCGGTCCGGCTGTTTGGCCGCCCGGCTGCCGCTGGCGTACGCGCTGAGCTGGCAGGGCCGCGGACGCGAGGCCGGGGCCGTGCTCGGCGAGGTCGATCCCGCCGGCCTGTCGGAGACCGAGCTGATGTCGTGGGCCGTACCGCGTGCGGCGAACCAATTCTGGATGCTCAGCGAGCCCGAGCGGGCCACGGCGTTCCTGCAGACCACCCGCAACCGGGTCGCCGATCCGGCCGCGCGCGCCACCCTGGACGCGCTGACCGCGACGTTCGCCATGAATGCCGGAAACCTCAAGCGCGCCATCACGTTAAGCGCCGAGGTGCTGGCGGGGCCACCCGCCGGGGACACGGCCGTCGCCTGGGCGGCCAGCGCGGGCACGCTGTGTTCGGCGCGGATGGGCCGCCTCGGTGACGTCGAGCGGCTCGCCGAGCTGGCGTCGACGGCCGAGCATCCCGGGCTGCTGCGGTTCACCGTCGGCCTGGGCCAGATCACGGCGCTGCTGATGGCCGGCGAGGTCGCGGCCGCCCAGACCCTGGCTCAGCGATTCACCGACTTCGCCGAGCTGCAGCAGCCCGGCCGGGCCGTCGGCGAGGTGCTGTTGGCGCACGTGTTGATCGTGAGCGGCGAATTCGCCGCGGCCGCTTCGATACTGGAGCCGGCGGCCGCGACGCTGGAACGCACCGGCTACTCCTGGGGCCCGCTGTCGCTGATGCTGCTCGCGACCGCCCTGGCGCAGCAGGGCGACATCCCCGCGTCGGCAAAGGCGTTGCGTCGCGCGGAAACCCGGCACGGGACCAAGTCGGCGTTGTTCGCACCCGAACTCGGGTTGGCGCGGGCGTGGACGCGTGCGACGGCCCGCGACATCACGGGCGCGATCAGCGCGGCGCGCGAGGCGGCCCGCACGGCGGAGCGGGCCGGGCAGTCGGCGGTGGCGCTGAGCGCCTGGCACGACGCGGCTCGCCTCGGCGACGCCCGCGCCGTCGACCCGCTTTCCCGCCTTGCCGCCGAGATCGATTGCGCCGTAGGACATATTGCCCTCGCGCACGCGCGTGCGCTGACCGCCGGCGACGGCGCGGGGCTGCGCTCGGCCGCCGACGAGCTGGCGGCGGCCGGAATGCACGCGGCCGCCGCCGATGCCGCTGCCCAGGCGCAGCGGGTGGCTAGCCGCTAAACCGTAACCGCGCCGTGCTGGCAAAGTGACCAGCACGCCTCACTGTTTCCAAAAGTGATGCGTATCCGCCCCTTCCGCGCGGCCTGCCTCGTCGCGGCATGCCTGCTGCTTGCGGCGCTGAATACCGCGGTCGCAGCCCCACGGATGCGGCTGACGGCGGCCACCGCGCCGACACTGCCGATCGGGCACTTCGGGACGTGGATGACCGACGCCGACGGGCGCGTGGTGGTGCTGCATGGCCTCAACCAGGTGTACAAGGTGCCGCCATACGAGCCCTCCGCCGACGGATTCGGCGACGACGACGCCGCATTCCTTGCCGCCAACGGCTTTAACGCGATGCGGGTGGGTGTCATCTGGGCCGCCGTCGAACCGCAGCCGGGCAGCTACGACGACAACTACCTCGCCTCGGTCGCGCAAACCGTGCAGACGCTGGCGTCACACGGTGTGCTCAGCCTGCTGGACTTCCATCAGGACCTGTTCAACGAGGCGTTCCAGGGCGAGGGCGCTCCGGCCTGGGCCGTGCAGACCGGCGGCCTGCCCAATCCCCAATTGGGCTTTCCGGCCAACTATTTCGCCAACCCCGCCCAGGATTTCGCCTGGAATTCGCTGTGGCGCAACGCCCCTGGCCCGGACGGCGTCGGACTGCAGGACCACCTGGCCCAGACCTGGGCGCACGTCGCGGCCTATTTCCAGGGCAAGCCGGGCGTTTTCGGCTACGAGATCCTTAACGAGCCGTGGACGGGCCTGGTGTGGGAGCCGTGCGCCAACCCCGTCGTGGGTTGCGTCCTCAACGACGCCAAGCTGCGCTGGCTCTACAACCGGGTGGTCACGGCCATTCGCACCACCGACCCCACCACGCTGGTGTTCTACGAGCCGAACGTGTTGTTCAGCCAGGTGATCCACACCGACGTCGGAACGGTGCGGGACGCCAACGTGGCCTTCTCCTTTCACGACTACTGCGCGCTGCTGACGGTGTTGCAGAAGAACGTCACCTGCAGCCAGCAGGACCGCGCCGTCTTCAACAACGCCAAGACCTACACGGGCTTTCGTCAAATACCCGCACTGTTGACCGAGTTCGGTGCGACCAACGATCTGGCGAACCTCGCGGGGGTGTTGCGCCGGGCCGACGAGGACCGCACAGGCTGGCTGGAGTGGGCCTACACCGGCCACGACAAGACCAGCTCGTCGCCCAACGACCAGGCGCTGGTGTTCGACCCCAGCCAGCCGCCCACCGGCAGCAACGTCAACATGCCCAAGCTCGCGGTGCTCGCCGCGCCGTACCCGCAACTGGTGGCGGGCACACCGAGCCAATGGTCGTTCTCGTCGGGCACCTTCAAGCTGTCCTACTCGACCCGACGGGTCGACGGCCGGGGCAGCTTCGCCCCGGGCTCGCCGACCGTCATCTCGACCCCGGCCGTCGAGTATCCCAGCGGGTATCACGTGACGGTGCAGGGCGGGCAGGTGGTCTCGGCGCCCAACGCGCCCCTGCTGACCGTCGCGGCGAACGCCGGCGCGGACACCGTCGACGTCACCGTCACGCCCTGAGCCGAGCAAATCAACTTGTTTCCCCTTGCTGGGACTAGGGAACACCAGCAATCATGTAGCTGACGCACGCCGTCTGGTGGATATTGGGGGAACGCTATGCGCAAGCAGGGGAAAGCCGCAGCACTGGTATTGGCAGCCGCCGCGGGCACGGTGCTGGCCGTGTCGCCGGTCGTGAGCGCCGGTCCCGACGGAGGGGTGTGCGCCCGCTTGAACGGGGTCCCGTTCTACATCCCCCCGGAGGGCTACATGCCCAAGCCGGGCGAGGTCATCACCGGCCCCGTGCACGCGGGTCCCTGCCCCAATTCGCCGGCGACCAACTCGCCCGCGCCCAATTCACCGAAGCCGCCGAAGCTGCCCACCGACCCGCCGAATGCTCCCTCCACATCGAGTCCCACCACCGAACCGCCGGCGGAACCTAGCCCCTAGAGCTACTCCCGTCGCGTGCCCGTGTCCGTGCGCGGTTGTACGGCGACACGCCGGCCTGACTGGCATTTTGTGCACCCTCGCGGCGGCCCGGGCCGTCGCTTGCCCGGCGAGGGCGCTCAAATTTGCCTGAAATTGCGGGTGTGGCCTCGAATTTGGGGACTGTCGCCGCGGCGCCGCGTTGGTCTCACAAGTCCCAGGCGTCACAAGAAAGTCGGCACAAGGCTTTCAGCCCGCCGAGCGTGAATTCCCTGCGAAATCACCGCGGTTTTGTCGCAGCCAGTTCACGTTCGGCGCAGCGGGCAGGCCCTACCGGCTCAGGTATCCGCGCAGCATCGCCACGGCCGCGGTGATGTTGGCCACCGGCACCCGCTCGTCGCGCTTGTGCGCCAGGTTGGGGTCGCCGGGGCCGTAGTTGACGGCCGGTATCCCCAGCGCGGCGAACCGGGACACGTCGGTCCAGCCGTACTTCGCGCGGACCTGCCCACCGGCGGCATCCACCAGCGCCCCGGCCGCCGGCCGGGACAGGCCGGGCAGCGCGCCCGCCGCGGAATCGGTCAGCTCGATCCGCACGTCCAACCCGTCGAACACGTCGTGCACGTGCCGCAATGCGGCGTCGGGCGAGCGGTCGGGCGCGAAGCGGAAGTTCACGGTCACCGACGCCGCGTCGGGGATCACGTTGCCGGCCACCCCGCCGTCGATCCGCACGGCCGACAAACCCTCGCGGTAGATGCAGCCGTCGATGTCCACGCTGCGCGGCGAGTAGCCCGCCAGCCGGTCCAGCACGGCGCCCAGCTTGTGAATCGCGTTGTCGCCCAACCATGACCGCGCCGAGTGCGCGCGAGTGCCGGTCGCGCTCAACAACACCCGCAGCGTGCCCTGGCAGCCGGCCTCGATGTAGCCGGCGGTGGGCTCGCCCAGGATCGCCACGTCGGCGCTGAGCCAGTCCGGCAGCTCGCGCTCGATGCGGCCCAAACCGTTTGCCGCGGATTCGATTTCCTCGCAGTCGTAGAACACCAGCGTCAGGTCGTGCACGGGTTCGGCGACGGTGGCGGCCAGATGGAGGAAGACCGCGTCGCCGGATTTCATGTCCGCGGTACCGCAACCGTGCATTTCGCCGTCTTCGATGCGACTGGGCAGGTTGTCGGCGATCGGCACGGTGTCCAGGTGTCCGGCGAGCAGCACGCGCGTCGGCCGTCCCAGCGACGTGCGCGCCAGCACGGCATTGCCGTTGCGGATGATCTCGAAGCCCGGCGCCTGGGCGCGCAGCGCGGCCTCCACCTCGTCGGCGATACGCTCCTCGTCGCGCGATTCGCTGGGGATGTCGACGAGCGCCGCGGTCAGCGCAACGGGGTCCCCACGCAAATCCAGCACGGCACCAAGTATGCCGAGCAGACGCAAAAGCGCCCATTCTGGGCCGAAACAGGGGGCTTTTGTGTCTGCTCGGCGGGGAAAGTAACCTGACCGCCGTGACTGGAGCTGCAGGTATCGGACTGGCGACGCTCGCCTCCGACGGATCGATCCTCGACACGTGGTTCCCCGCACCGGAACTCACCGACTCAGACACCAGCGCTACCACGCGGCTGGCGGTTTCCGACGTCCCCGCCGAGCTGGCCGGCCTGATCGGCCGCGACGACGACCGCAACACCGAGGTCATCGCGGTCCGCACGGTCATCGGCTCGCTCGACGACGTCGCCGCCGACGCGCACGACGCCTACCTGCGGTTACATCTGCTCTCGCACCGGTTGGTGGCGCCGCACGGGCTGAACGCCGGCGGCTTGTTCGGGGTATTGACCAATGTGGTGTGGACTAATCACGGCCCCTGCGCGGTCGACGGCTTCGAAGCCACCCGCGCCCGGCTGCGCCGCAACGGACCGGTGACCGTATACGGCGTCGACAAGTTCCCGCGCATGGTCGACTACGTCCTGCCCACCGGGGTGCGCATCGCCGACGCCGACCGGGTGCGCCTGGGCGCGCACCTGGCGCCGGGCACCACCGTGATGCACGAGGGCTTCGTCAACTTCAACGCCGGCACGCTGGGCGCGTCGATGGTCGAGGGCCGCATCTCGGCGGGCGTGGTCGTGGGTGACGGCTCCGACGTCGGCGGCGGCGCATCGATCATGGGCACGCTGTCCGGCGGCGGCGAGCAGGTCATCTCTATCGGCAAGCGCTGCCTGCTCGGCGCCAACGCCGGCATCGGCATCTCGCTGGGCGACGACTGCGTCGTCGAGGCCGGCCTCTACGTCACCGCGGGCACCAAAGTCACCATGCCCGACGGCAAATCCGCCAAGGCCCGCGACCTCTCCGGCGGCAACAACCTGCTGTTCCGGCGCAATTCGCTGACCGGGGCGGTCGAGGTGGTGGCCCGCGACGGTCAGGGCATCGCGCTCAACGAGGACCTGCACGCCAACTAGCGCGAGCGCGGACCACGCGGCGTCGCGGCGAGAGTCCCCAAATTCGAGGCCTCACCCGTAATTTCCGGCAAATTTGAGCGCCCTCGCGGGACGCGAGGCGCCGGGCCAGCGCAGCTTCTACCCGCCACGGGTGTGTACTCGCCGAGAGTGAATTCCCTGCGAAATCACGGCCGTTGTTTCGCAACCAGTTCACGTTCGGCGGGCCAAAAAAGCGAAAGTGCCCAAGACTAGCGCGGGCGCAGCGCGGTCCCGTTCGTCTCCGGCAACAGATACGTGCACACCAGGCTGGCCGCCGAGAGGGTCGCGAGCATCAGGCCGATCGCCCAACTGCCGTAGGTCGCCAGCAGCGTTCCGGCGATCAGCGGCGGCATCGCGCTGCCGACGATCCCCGCGAAGTTCTGCGCCAGCGCCGTTCCGCTGTAGCGGTAGCGGGTGGCGAACAGCTCGGGGATGAACGCGGCCGTCGGTCCGCAGCCGATCGCCGCGACGCCGCACATGCCGACGATCGCGACCGCGTACAGCAGCGGCTTGCCGGTGTTCAGCAGCGGCATCACCGCGAATGCCCACGCCAGGCAGCCGGTCCAGCCGACGAGCATCATGCGCCGGCGTCCCACGCGGTCGCACAGAAACGCGGACAGCGACATGAACGTCATGCTCGCGACGCCGCCCAAAGCGCCGACGGACCAGATGAAGTTACGCGAATACCCCAGGTGGGAGTGCGCGTAAATAGCGAGGTAGGTGTTGGCCATGTAGATGAAGCCCAGCGCGCCCAGGATGCTGCCCGCGGCCAGCGCGATCTCGCGGCGCTGCAGCCGCAGCAACTCGGCGATCGGCGCGTCGGGAACCAGGTTGCGGGCCTTTTCCTCGGCGAACACGGGGGTCTCGTCGATGCTGAGCCGCACGTAGAACGCCAGCGCGATCATCACCCCGCTGAGCAGGAACGGCACCCGCCACCCCCACTGCAGGAACGCGGAGCTGCTCTCGCCGATGGTCAGGTTGACGCCCAGAAACGTGCCGCTGCTCAGCACCGCCCCGATTCCACCACCGATCAGGGTGAACATGCCGTAGCGGCCGCGTTTGTCGGGCGGCGCGTACTCGGCGCTCAGCAATGCCGAGCCGGCCCACTCGCCGCCGACGGCGAATCCCTGCATCAGCCGCAGCGCGACGAGGATCAGCGGCGCGGCCGCGCCGATCGCCCCGGTGCTGGGCACCAAGCCCACGCCCACGGTCGCGACGGCCATGATCGCCAGCGTGGCGATCAGCGTCTTCTTGCGACCCAGCCGATCCCCGAAGTATCCGAAGACGGCCGCGCCGAGCGGCCGCGACAAGAACGCCGTCGCGAACGTCCCCATCGACGCGATCGCCGCGACACCCGGGCCGAGGTGTGGAAAGAACACCGCGGGGAACACCAGGGCCGCCGCGGTGCCGTAGATGAGGAAGTCGTAGTACTCGATGGCATTGCCGACCAGGCAGGCGGCGGCCACCCGCTTCATCGGCGTGGCGGCATGGCCGACGGTCGTCACAGCGGAGTCACTGGTTGTCGGGCTGGGCTGTAGCGGCACACCACCACGCTAGGTGAGGTCGCTCGGGTTTGCCCGTCCGGAAGCCTGGCAAATTCCTGCGCGTTCGTTGCCAATTTGACAACCTTGGTTGACAGTATCTGGGCGTCCGGCCTACCGTCGCAATTGTCAACCAGATATGACAAATGAGACTCGAACGAAAGGAGCCGGAAATGTCCAGGATTCGTACCTTGTCGGCGGGAGTGCTCTGCGCCGTTGGCCTGTCGCTGGTCGGAGCGGCGGCCGGGCCGGCGATAGCCAACGCGGCCCCGGGCGGGCCCGTCGCGCCCCCGATGCGGCCCGAGCCGCCGCCGACGCACCCGATCTACCACTACACCGACGACCTCACCCACCCGGTCTGGTCGGTCACGCACCCCGTCTCGGCACTGGCGCCGTAACGGGCTCAGCCGTCGCTCAGCAGCTGCTTCTTGAGCACCTTGCCCATCGCGTTGCGCGGCAGCGCCTGGACCAGGCGCACCTCGCGCGGCCGCTTGTGCACCGAAAGCTGTTGTGCGACATAGTTGATTAGGCCGTCTGGGTCGGCGGATCCGACGACGAATGCGACGATCCGCTGACCCAGATCCTCGTCGGGCAGCCCGACGACGGCCACCTCGTCGACGTCCGGATGCCCCAGCAGCGCGGTCTCGATTTCCCCTGCGCCGATGCGGTATCCGCCGGACTTGATCAGGTCCACCGACTCGCGCCCGACGATCCGGTGCATGCCGCCGGCGTCGACGACCGCAACGTCTCCCGTTCGATACCAGCCGTCCGCGTCGAATGCGTCGGCGGTGGCCTCCGGACGATTGAGGTAGCCGTCGAACAGCGTCGGGCCCCGAACCTGAAGCTTCCCAACGGTTTCCCCGTCGTGCGGCACCGGGGCGCCGTCGTCGTCGACCAGCCGGGTTTGCACGCCGGCCAGCGGCAGGCCCACCCACCCGGCACGCCGCTCACCGTCGGCCCGGGTGGACAACGTGATCAGCGACTCGGTGCTGCCGTAGCGTTCGACCGGCTGGTGCCCGGTGAGCTCGGCCAGCCCGTCGAACACCGGCACCGGCAACGCCGCGCTGCCCGACACCAGCAGCCGCGCGGGCCGCAGCGCCTCGGCGGCCGCGCGGTCGCCCACCACCCGCGACCACACGGTGGGCACCCCGAAATACAGCGAGCCGCCAGCACCCGCGTATCCGGCCGGCGTCGGTTTTCCGGTGTGCACGAAGCGATTTCCCACCCGCAGCGACCCGAGCAGGCCCAGCACCAGCCCGTGCACGTGAAACAGCGGCAGCCCGTGCACCAGCACGTCGTCGGCCGTCCACTGCCAGGCCGCAGCCAGCGCGTCGAGGTCGGCGGCGATCGCGCGCCGGCTCAGTTGCACGCCCTTGGGCAGCCCGGTGGTGCCCGACGTATAGATCACCATCGCGGTGGCGTCCGGCGACGGCTCGGGATAGCGATGCCAGGAGCGGGCATGCAGCCGCACCGGGATGTGCGGCAGGCCGTCCGTTTGCTCGGGTACCGGCCCCAGCCACGCCTGCGCGCCGGAGTCGGTGAGCATGTGCCGGCGTTCGGCGACGCCGATGTCGGCGGGCACCGGGACGACGGGGACGCCGGCGATCAGGCAGCCCACGATCGCCAGCACGGTCGACGCGGTGGGTGTGGCCAGCACGGCGACCTGCTGCGCGCCGCCGACCCGCTCGGCCACCGACGTCGCGGCGCCGACCAGGTCGCTGCGGCTCAACGTGACGCCGTCGATGCTCACCGCGTCACCGGTGTCGGTGGCGGCCGCCGGGTTCAGGGAGGCTAACAGCACGGGAGCGAGGCTACCCGGGCGCCGATGGCGTCCAACGTGACGCTGGCCGCACGTTCGGCGCCGAACGTCAAGCCGGCCGCACACTCGGCGACGGACGTGCGGGCCACGCAGGCGCGTCCGCCAAGCGATACAGCGGCCGCAGCACCGACGGCGGCCGGAACGGCGCCCACTGCCCCGCCGGCTGCGCCAGCCGGTCCGCGATCGCCCACACCACGGCCGCGTTGTGGCCGTAGCCGATGTGGCTGGCCAGCACCGCGATGTTCTCCGCGCGCGCCGACGGCCGCTCGAGACACGCCCGCCAGGCGACCATGCCGTCGAACCGCGAGTAGATCGACGTCGCCGGCACCGGCAATGCTTCGGCCTCGGATGCCAGCGGCAGCGGGGGCCGCTCGACGTGCAGGTGCGAAAAGCGGTTGAAGCTGCGCGCGGCCCGGGACTGGCGTTCGTGTTCCATCGCGAACGGACTGCCCAGCGTGATCACCTGACGCACCTGCGACGGGTCCCGACGCGCCAGCGTGCGCGCGAAGATGCCGCCCAGGCTCCAGCCGATGAGGCTGACCGGGGCGTCGTAGCGGGTGTGCAGCTCGTCGAGGCGCGCGGCCATTCCGGCGACCGCCTTGGCCGTCGGGCCGATGTTGCGGCCCAGCCCCCAGCCATGCGCCCGATATCCCAGCCGGCGCAGGATGCGGCGCAACGTCCAGGTGGAGCCGTCGGCGGCGAGCAGACCGGGCAACACCAGGACCGGGTGCCCGTCGCCCGTCGGCAACTTCCGGTGCAGCGGCAGCGCGCTGACCAGCACCCCGTACTCGACCACTGCGCGCGGTATGTCACTGAGGTAGAGGGGCAGCGACGGCACCTGCTCGGCCACGGCTATCAGCCCCGCTCGTCCCAGACCTTGATCAGCGTGGACAGGATCTCCTCGCCGCGGCCCAGCCCGGCCAGGTGGCTTTCCTCCGGCAAATGGAACAGCTCGGCGTCGGGCAGCCGGGACACCACGTGCTCGCCGTGTGAGAACGGGATGATGTGGTCGTGGTCGCCGTGCCACCACTTGATCGGCACCTTCACCTCGTCGAGGCGGAAGCCCCAGTCCTTGGCGAACAGGATGACGTCGTTGAACGGCGCGGCCAACTGCTTGCGGCTGCCGTTGAGCAGGTCGTCGAGGAACATCGCCTTGAACTCCGGGCGGGTCAGCAGATGCCGGTCGGCCTCGGGCGAGACCATGGCATACAAGATCAGGGCGGGCGACGCGACCGGCCGGATCGACTGGATCAGCAAGCTCGCGCCGATCCGCAGCGGGTTGCCGCCGAACTTCAGCAGCGGCGCCACCCGCAGGCCGAGCGTCATGGCACCGCCGCTGATCGCGTCGGGCCCCTGCGTGGGCGCCACGCCGCCGAGCACCGCGACCGCCACCACCCGGTCGGGCAGCTTCGCGGCGCAGGCCAGGCTGTAGGGACCGCCGCCGGAAAGGCCGACGACGGCCATCTTGTCGATTCCGAGCGTGTCGGCGATCGTCCGCAGGTCGTCGGCGAAGGCCGAGATGGTTTCGTACCGATGCGGCGTCGACGAGCCGATGCCCGGCCGGTCGACGCCGATCAGCCGGATGCCGTTGTCTTCGGCGTAGACGCGGGCCTCGGTCGGGATCTGCCGGCGGGCGCCCGGGGTGCCGTGCAGCCAGAAGACGGCGCGCCCCTGCGGGTCACCGAACTCGGCGAAGCTGATCTGGCGGTCCTCACCGACCGCGATGTTTCCTTCGAGCTTGGGGCGGGCTATCGCGATGACCATGCCGAGCAGCATTGCATGTGTGGACGCCGCGGTAAAACGTTTCTGGCTTATGCCCTGCCGGACGTTCGCCCGTGGTAACGCGGTCGACGTGGGCGAAGAAGTGTCAGCACCGCGTCGAGCTGCAGCCAATGCCCGATGCCATCGGCGAGCATCACCACCTCGGCGTCGGGATCACTTCGGCACAGCGACCAGCCATATGGGCACCCATCGGTTGCGGTGAACGTAGCGGCCATTGAGGAAGCGGACGACCTTTGCCAGATCGACTGCGAGTCATAGGGATTGAACGGATAACCGTGGATCAGCAGTAAGCGGCGCCACGACTTCCCGCTACCCAAGGCGAGCAGTTGCTGCGCTCCGCAGCCACGCCGACAGGACGACGGCGTCAAATCGAAACACTGTGGTCAATCCCTTTCCGGCATAGTAAGTCAGTTGTCCTGCAAGGCGGATCGCGCGACGCTTCGGAGCACCGACAACAATGCATTATCGCGAAATACCATGGAGCACAGCATTTTTAGTCTCTGCTGGCGCACCGGTCATGCACTGTGAATCTGCTGCGATCTGACGTGACGCGCGTGCAGGGCCAACGCGCGATTTGGTGAATATCGTGAGTGCACCGTCTGCGAAGCATGTTTTGTTAATGTGTATCGCCTTGAGGCGACGGGAACGAGCCGTCATCCAGCCTGAGAAGGAGAGCGGCGGTGCTTGCTCACGGGTCGCATCGACACGGTTCGTCCGGGAATCACCTGCCTGAGCTCAGGAAATGGCGATAATGTTAGCTGCGTGGATCCGCGACGGGTGCTCACGCGCCACCAATGGGCGCTGCCGCTCAATGGAAGCCACCGGTTCTTTGACGGCGTGTGCCCAGCGTCGCGATGGTCGAACATCAAGCTTGAGCACCACTACCGGCATGTCTCCCCAATGACAATGAAAATTGTTGCGGCAACTCACAATTTGACCAGTCATCGCCGTCTTGTGCGCAAACATTCAGTCCGCGAGATGCGCTCGCCGACGTGCAACGGGCGCCCACTCCACGTGATCACCGAAGCGGGCTAAGCGTGTCCACGTTTTCGGCCGAACCGAACCCCGGTGGTGACCGGTTGATCGATCGGGTCGATGAGCTGGCCACCATGGAGTCGTTCCTCGACGATGGCGGCTCGTGCGGCGGCCTGTTGCTGAGGGGTGATGCCGGGGTCGGCAAGTCAATGCTGGTACAGGAGCTATCGGAACGAGCGGCCGCGCAGGGTAGACGGGTATTGCGATGCAGCGGAGTCAAAGCGGAGGCCGCCTTCGTGCTGGCGGGGTTAAGCCAGCTCGTCTATCCGCTGCGGGACTTCATGGGCGCCCTTGGGGTCGAGGATCAGCGCACCTTGCAGACCGTACTGGGCGTGTCGTCGGATAAGGCGCCATCGGTTAGCGGGCTGACCTTTGCTTTGCTAAACCTCTTGACAATGGTCGGTGAGGCTGAGCCGCTGCTGGTGGTTCTCGATGATGCGCATTGGTTCGATGACGTCAGCGCGCGGGTGATTGCGATGGCCGGCCGGCGGCTCGACGTGGCCACGGTGAGATTGATTGGCGCGTGCCGCAATGAAGTTCCTAACCCGCTGTCCGAAGGAGGATGGCCACAGCTGCTGCTGGGTCCGTTCGGCGCCGAGCACTCTGCGAGCTTTCTGGACGAACTCGGAGTCGACCTAGCACCGCCAGCCCGTCGTGCGGTGCTCGAGCAGGCCGCAGGGAACCCGCTGGCGCTGGCCGAACTCTCTAGGTGCGCCCTGAAGAACGCGTGGACCCCCGAAACACCGTTGCCGCTGACTCAGCGCCTGGTCGCAATCTTCGGCGCCAGGCTGAAGGACCTCGACGAGGCCGCGAAGACTGAGCTCCTTCGTGGGGCCCTCGATGGGGCAGCGTCCGCCGGTGTCGCGAGTGCACCGCCGCGGACCCGCTACGTGATGCAGGGCGTAGAGGCTGCCGTCGAGTCCGGCATCCTGATGATCGACAGCCGCGGTGAAATGGTGTTCAGGCATCCGCTGGTCCGGGCCGCGGTGATTCAAGCGTCGACCGCTGCGCATCGCCGCGCTGCTCACGCATTTCTCGCTGACCTTTATCCCGATGACGTGGTACGGCACGGCGCACACCTTGCCGATGCCACCGTCGGTCCGGATCAAGCGGTTGCCGATGCCCTCGTCAGGGCAGCCGAAGTCACGATCCGGCTCGGCGGTGCACGGCAGGCGGTTCGGTCCCTCCGTCGCGCCGCCGAATTGTGTGTGCGACCGCGACGACGAGAGGAACTGTTGGCAGATGCAGCCTTCGTCGCGTTGCAAGCCGCGCAACTTGACGAGGCCGAGCAGCTGCTCGCCGATGTGGATCTGGGGACGCACGCGTCGGGAACGGCGGTGCTTACCTCGTCTTTCATCTCGCTGTATCGCTACGGCGACCTGACCACGGCCCATCAGCGGCTCGTCGAGCGATTGCAATCCGCTGATGACCTGAACGGCGAAACCCTCACCCGAATGGTCAACTTGCTGCTCGCGGCCAACATGTTCACCGGGGATCCGGATCAGTGGAGAGTCACCGACAGCCTCGTGAACTCTCTGGCCAGCCGGCTGGGCGAGTTGACTCTGATCTACCGGGACGCGTGGGCCGATGCCGCGCGCCGCGGCCACACCGTGAGAGAACGGCTGAACCTACAGCTGAATCGGCTGCCGGAGTTGGAACCTTGGGATGTGATGCGGCTTGCCCTCTCGGGCTATTACGTGGACCTGATCGACGATTTTCGCTCGGCTTTGGCCCGTATCGTCGACCGCGAAATCCATGGCGGTGCTGCCACCATCGCGCTCGCGACGCTTGCGCTGGTCATGGTCTACCAAATGGCGGCTGGTCAGTGGTCGGAGGCGCTTCGCTCCGGCCAACGGGGTGTCTCGCTGTGCAGTCAGCATCGCTACGACCTGTTCGGCTGTCAGTTCAGAAGCTATCTAGGTTTGCTGGCAGCATTCCGGGGCGATCTGGTGCGGGCGCGCGAGCTTGCCGCGGAGGTGCGGGTTTGGGCCGAGCCGCGGCGCGTGGGCTTCTGCGTGGGCAACGCCCAGCAGATCGCGGTCCTGTGCAGTCTTGCCGAAGGTGATTATGAATCGGCCTATCTGCACGCCACCGCAATCTCCGCAGCCGGCGAGTTCCCGCCGTACTCGCTGCACGCGCCCCGTACCTTGCTCGATTTGGTCGAGGCAGCCGTACACACGGACCGGTTAGACGAAGCGCGCCGCCATCTGCAGGCGGCGGAAGATCTGAAATTTGCTCTCGCCACACCCCGACTGGCCATTGCGACGGGCGCTGCAGCGGCCTTGTGCGCCTCGGGCGAGCTGGCGCCCGCACTGTTCGAAAAGGTGCTACAGCACCCCTCGATCACTTCCTTCCCGTTCGAACACGCCCGTGTTCGCCTGGCCTACGGGATGCGCCTTCGCCGTTTGCGCCACTACGGCGCCGCTCGGGTGGCGCTGAGTGCGGCGGCGGAAATCTTCGCTGGCTTGGGTGCGCAACCGTGGGTCCAACGGGCACGCAGTGAACTTCGCGCCGCGGGCACCGCAGTGCACCACTCTCCCGCTGGGGGCCCTGCTCCGCTCAGCGCGCAGGAACGTCGTATCGCCGAACTGGCCGCAAAAGGACTGACTAACAAAGAGATCGCCAGGCAGTTGAGTCTCTCGCCGCGGACCGTTGGTGCGCACCTATATCGGCTCTTCCCAAAGTTGGGCATCACCAGACGCGCGGGATTGCATGACGCTCTCGCTGCCCTCGATGCTGCAGCTAACACGATTGAGTCATCTGACTGATCCCGGCTCGCCCGCTAGGCGCCACCCTTTTCAGGTCACCGCGAGACAGCGGGGATCAAGGTCAAGGAGCACCAGATGGCGCACGCGCGGACACAGGTGGCGTTCATCCGAGGGCTATGGCTGCACTCACGTGTCGCGCGAGCCCAGGGCTTGACCATGCAGCGCTGGGCAGCGGTAGAGGAAGCTTCGTCCGGCGCGGCGGTGCTCCACGGACCAGACCCAGCAACCGCGGTCGCAGCCCTTTCCGACGGCAACCGACGGCGCGTCCACCTATGTCCTCTACGCCGACGAGGCGCCTCGTCGTGATGAGTTGCTGATTGCGGTGGGCGCGATGGAGCGACCGTGCGTTAGCGCCGCGGAGAGCCTGGACAGGGCGGACGTCGGCGCGGTTTCCGACAACGTGTCAGTTCACCACCTGCAAAAGCTTCGCATCACCGTCAACAATGCTGCGGCGAGCGCTATAAGTGGCAGGCGGCATTGACGCTGATGAGAGAAGTTCATGACGTATCTCATTGTGATGCAACGTGATTCACGTCAGCAAAGTCATGAACATCAGAGAAGGGCGGATTCGGCGCAGCATTCCGCATCGCGCCTCAAAACAGTTAGCAGGCAAATCACGAATCGGCTGCGCGTCTCACCGAATGCGCGTAAGACGGTATGTAGTGTTTCGGGCTCGTCTATGGATGTGGCCTGAGGACTTTAGGAGCACCATGTCGTTGCTAATGGTCGCAACGCCCGATGTCTTTCACAGAACATCGGCAGACCTGGGCGGCATCGGGGAGTCGATGAAACCGACCAGCCGTGGGGGCGACACGGTCCGCGTCGCGCGGCGACGCCGGCCCTCTCTGCAGTGGCGGCTTTGGCACACCATTCCTCAACCACACGCGTGTCAATTGAAGACCGGCGTGAGGGCATCGGTCGCAGAATTGTCCGTCGGTTAGCTAGATGAGGGGTCGAGATGTCGTCTTATGTGTTGGTGGGGCCGGAGGTTTTGGTTGCTGCGGCGGGGGATCTGAGTGGGATTGGTGAGGCGTTGGGGGCGGCGGCGGCGGCTGCGGCACCGTTGACGACTGGGATTGTGCCGTTGGCCGGTGATGAGGTGTCGGCGGCGGTGACGCGGTTGTTCGGTGTTTACGGGCAGCAGTTTCAGGCGCTCAGCGCGCGTAGCGCGGCGTTTCATGCCGGGTTTGTGCAGTCGCTGCTGGCCGGTGCGGGGTCCTATGCCGGCGGGGAGGCGGCCAATGTGTCGTTGTTGCACAGTCTGGTGCAAGAGGCTCAGAACCTGACGCTGTTTTCCCCGGTGCAGTTGGCGACGGGGCGCCCGTTGGCTGGCAACGGGGCTAGTCAGGCCGCGGGTAGCGGTCTGGCGGGGGGCGACGGCGGTTGGATTCTGGGTGACGGCGGCAACGGCGGATCGGGTGCCGCCGGCGGGGCCGGTGGGGCCGGTGGGTCGGCGGGGCTGTTCGGGGCCGGTGGGGCCGGCGGGGCGGGCGGCAACGCGACGACCGCGGGCGGTCACGGCGGGGCCGGTGGGGCCGGCGGGGCCAACGGGTACCTGGGCGGCGGTAACGGCGGGGCTGGCGGGGCCGGCGGCAGCGGCGGTGCGGGCGCAGCCCAGACCGGGCAGGGCGGCGGGGCCGGCGGTGACGGCGGGACCGGTGGGGCCAATCGGCAGTGGGTGTCGGTGGCCGGGGTCGGCGGGGCCGGCGGTGACGGCGGTGGCGGCGGTGCCGGGGGCTCGGGTGGGGTGGGGCCGGCGGGTGTGACCGGACAGGCCGGCGGGGCCGGTGGGGCCGCCGGGGCCGGCGGGGCCGGCGGGGCCGATCAAGCACTCATCGGCGGCGCCGGCGGGCACGGCGGTGACGGCGCGACCGGCGGGGTCGGCGGGATGGGCGGATTCGGCGGTGATGCCACGGGTGTTGGCGCCAACGGCGGTGACGGCGGGACCGGCGGGACCGGCGGTCACGCCGGGGCCGGTGGCGCCGGTGGCGCGGTAACCGTGGCGACTAATTCCCTGGGCACTGTCGGCGCGGCCGGCGACATCGGCCGTGGCGGCGCCGGTGGCGCGGGTGGGACCGGCGGCATCGGGGGCACCGGTCTGGCCGGCACCGACGACCCGCTCACCCCGACCGGGGGTCATCAGGGCGGCCAGGGCGGGGCCGGCGGCCACGGCGGTGACGGCGGGGCCGGCATCGGCGGAGTCGGCGGCGGTGCCGGCGGCAACGGCGGCAACGGCGGGACCGGCGGCACCGGCGGTGACGGCGGCACCAACACCGGCACCGCCGGCGGCAACGGCGCCGACGCCGGCAAGGGCGGCACCGGCGGCGGCGCGGGCGCGGCCGGTAACGGCACCGACGGCGGCGCTAACGGCAACATCGGCGCCGGCGGAACCGGCGGCAACGGCGGAACCGGCGGTAACGGTGCCAACAACACGGTCAACGGCATGTCGGGCGCGTCGCCCGACCCAGGTCAGCAGGGTGGCCAGGGCGGGGCCGGCGGTAAAGGTGGTGACGGCGGCGCCGGCATCGGCGGAGTCGGCGGCGGCCTTGGCGGCAGCGGCGGGCTCGGCGGTAGCGGGGGCAACGGCAGCAACGGCGGCGACAACACCGGCACCACCGGCGGCAACGGCGCCAAGGGTGGCGACGGCGGCAACGGCGGCGGCGCGGGTGCGGCCGGCGTGGGCGTCGACGGCGGCGCTAACGGCCACATCGGCCACGGCGGGGTCGGCGGCAACGGCGGCGACGGCGGTAAAGGCGCCAACAACACGGTCAACGGCATGTCGGGCGCCACGCCCGACCCAGGTCAGCAGGGCGGCCAGGGCGGCGACGGCGGTAAAGGCGGTGACGGCGGAGCCGGCATCGCCGGAGTCGGCGGCGGCCACGGCGGCAACGGCGGCACCGGCGGTCACGGCGGCAACGGCAGCAACGGCGGCGACAACACCGGCACCACCGGCGGCGGCGGCACCAACACCGGCAACGGCGCCAAGGGCGGCGACGGCGGCGACGGCGGCGGCGCGGGTGCGGCTGGCGCGGGCGTCGACGGCGGCGCTGACGGCAACATCGGCCACGGCGGCACGGGGGGCAACGGCGGCAACGGTGGCCACGGCGGGGACGGCGGCGCCGGAAACAACGACCCCAACCCGACCAACGGTCAGCAGGGCGGCCAGGGCGGCGACGGCGGTAAAGGCGGCAACGGCGGAGCCGGCATCGGCGGAGTCGGCGGCGGCAACGGCGGCAACGGCGGCAGCGGCGGGACCGGCGGCACCGGCGGCCACGGCGGGACGAATACCGCCAGCACCGGCGGCCTGGGTGCCGACGGCGGCATCGGCGCCGACGGGGGCAAGGGCGGCACCGGCGGCGGCGCGGGCGCGGCCGGTACCGGCACCGACGGCGGCGTTGACGGCAACATCGGCACGGGCGGCGTCGGCGGCAACGGCGGCACCGGCGGCAACGGCGCCAACAACACGGTCAACGGCATGTCGGGCACCAGGCCCGCGGTCCCCGACGACGATGGCGGCGCGGGCGGCAACGGCGGTAACGGCGCGAACCTCGGCCCCACCGGAGGTGGCCCGGGCGGCCAAGGCGGCGGCGGGGGCCAGGGCGGTGACGGCGGGGCCGGCATCGGCGGAGCCGGCGGCGGGGCCGGCGGCAACGGCGGCCTCGGCGGTGACGGCGGCAACGGCAGCAACGGCGGCGACAACACCGGCACCACCGGCGGCAACGGCGCCAAAGGCGGCGACGGTGGCGACGGCGGCAAGGCCGGGGCCGCCGGTCAGGGCACTGACGGCGGCGCCAACGGCAACACCGGCCACGGCGGCACTGGCGGCGACGGCGGCAACGGCGGCCACGGCGGGGCCGGCATCGCCGGCACCGACGACCCCAACCCCACCAACGGTCAGCTGGGCGGCCAGGGCGGCGACGGCGGTAAAGGCGGCAATGGCGGAGCCGGCATCGACGGCGTCGGCGGGGGCAACGGCGGCAATGGCGGCATCGGCGGGACCGGCGGCACCGGCGGCCTGGGCGGCACCAACACCGGCAGCACCGGCGGCCTGGGTGCGGGCGGCGGCCAGGGCGGCACCGGCGGCGGCGCGGGTGCGGCCGGCACGGGCGTCGACGGCGGCGCTGACGGCAACATCGGCACCGGCGGCGTCGGCGGTCAAGGGGGCAAAGGCGGTGGCGGCGGCACTGGCATCCTCGGCACGCCCGGAATCTCGCCGGTCATCGGCGGTGCGGGCGGCGGCGGCGGTGCTGGTGGTACCGGCGGCACCGGCGGTGCGGGCATCGGCGGAGTGGGTGGCGGCGCCGGCGGCCAAGGCGGTACCGGCGGCACCGGCGGCGACGGCGGCATGGGCGGCGAGTTCACCGGCGTCCCCAGCGGTTTCAACGATGTCAGCGCGGCCGGCGGGGCCGGCGGCAACGGCGGAACCGGCGGTGCCGGCGGGGCGCCCGGCGCGGGTAGCACCACCGGCGGCCAAGGCGGTGACGGCGGTAACGGCGGCAATGGCGGCTTCGGGGGCACGAACACCACCGGCACCGCTACCGCCTTCGGGTACGGCGGTGGCGGTGGTGGCGGCGGCGCGGGTGGCCATGGTGGCGACGGCGGAGGTGGCGGGGCCTCGGGCGGCAACGGCGGCAACGGCGGCGACGGCGCCGACGGAGGACCTGCGGCGAGTGGCATCACCCAGGCCGTCGCCGCCGGCGGCTTCGGCGGAGGCGGCGGCGGAGGCGGCAACGCCTCCGGCGCGACCGGCGGCACCGGCGGTGGAGGCGGCGGCGGAGGCGGGGGCGCCGCGGCCGGCGGGGGCTCCGCAGGCGGAGGCGGAGGCGGAGGCGGCGCGGCCGGCGGTCCCGGCGGTACCGCCGGAAACGGCGGCGCGGGCGGCGACGCCTTCGTTCCGGGTGGCGGCGGGACCGGCGGCACCGGCGGCGTCGGCGCACCGGGCGGCACCGGCGGTGGTGGTGGCGGCGGCGCCACAGCGGGATCGACTGGCACGTCTCTAAATGGGGGTCCCGGCCAAAACGGTGTCGATGGCGGCGCCGGCGGGAACAACGGCGCCGAGCTGTTTGCCGTGGTCGGCGGCGCAGGCGGCAACCACGCCGGCGTGGGTGGCGCGGGCGGCGGGGCGTTCTTTGCCTTCACCCCCGCCGCCGGCGGCGACGGCAAGTCCGGTTAACACCACCTAGCAACGCCGAGGCGACGGCGCGAGAGACTACAACGGCAGCCCAAAAGGCGGCCCACGGACGCGGCTGGCGTCCAAGCCGTCACCAAACTCTGACCCAGAATCGGAACGCAACCGAGCACCAATGATCAGCAGCCGACCCTTCACCGACCTCACCACCACCCATGACCTCGGTAATGGGGTCTACCGCGCCACCGTCGATCCCACGTGGACCATCGGACCCAAGGTGCACGGCGGCTGCATGATGGCGATCTGCGCCGCGACCGCACGTCGGAGCATCGGCGATGCGGCTGACTTGGTGCCAGTTGCGCTGAGCGCCAATTACATCAGCCCTCCAGATCCCGGCGAGGTGCAGCTCACCACGAAGCTCCGCCGGCGCGGACGACAGGTATGCCTCGTCGATGTGGAACTCTCACAGAACGAATGCACCGCGGTGACCTGTTCGGTCACCCTCGGTCCCGTCGACACAAAGCCCCCACGACACGTCGAAGCGCTGCCCGTGTCGGACATGCCGGTCCAGCCGCCCGCTGACGCCATACGCGTCTCAGCAACACATCTGCTGGGAAAGATCCTCCACGTGGGCCAAGGATGCGAGCTACTGATGGATGCCGCCACCGCCGGCTTCCTCAGTGGGCAAAAGGGTGCCCCGCTCAACCGGATGTGGGCTCGCCCGTTTGCCGATGACGAAGCCGACTCCGCCGTCGCAACGCTCTTTGCGATCATGGCCGGCGACATCGCCCCGCGGGTGACAGTGAACTGCGGCATCTTCGGCTGGACCCCGACCGTCCAACTCACCACCTATTTACGGCGCCGCCCCACCCCCGGCTGGATGCGCGTAATGGCCAGCTCAACCGTCCTCGGCGACACCTGGTTCGAGCAGGACCATGTCGTCCTCGACGCCACCGGTCAGGTCGTCGTCCAAAGTCGCCAATTGGCGTTGCTGCCCAAAGACTCCTCGTCGGACCGGTAGATACCGTCAGCTCAGCACCCGCTCCCCGATAACTCGACCCTCCCGCAATTCGGCGATGGCAGCGTCGCAAAGGCCGAGCCCGCGCAGGATTTCGTCGTTGTGCTGCCCGAGGGTCGGCGGCGTGGTGCGGTGGTGCCGGGAGGGCCCTGGCGTGATGCGAAACGGCCAGCCGGGAAAACGCCACGCCCCGGTGATCGGGTGCTCGAACTCCTCGTAGAATCCCCGGGCGTCGAGTTGGGCGAAGTCGTACATCTGGGTGCCGGTGGTGACGCCTTCAGTCGGAATACCCTGTGCTCTAAGGCTTTCGACGATGGCGTCCGCGGTCTGGGTGCGGGTCCAGGCGGCGACGAGTTCGTCGAACACGTCGTGGTCCAGCGTTCCGGTGTCGGGCACCGACAGCGCCACCCAGCCGTTCTCGACACTGGTCGGGTAAACACCTTGCAGCCAGCCGCGCTGCCTGTTGCCTTCCCGCGGCCGCACCACACCGTTCATCGAGTACTCGATCACCGGCTCGGCGGTCAGGCATGCGGCCACCTCGATTTGGGCGATCTCGATCAGCTGACCCTCGCCGGTGCGACGCCGATGTTCCATCGCCGCCAGCAGCGCGACCGCGGCGTGTACGCCGACGACGGGGTCGGCCGGCCCCTGCAGGTTGCACGGCGGCCCGTCGGCGTAGCCGGTGGCGGCAGTCATTCCGGAGGTCTGTTCGAAGTTGAGTGCCCAGCCGACGTAGTCGCGCCACGGGCCCTGCAATCCGTAGCCCGGCATGCGGACGGCGATCACCTCGGGGTTCAGCTCGACCAGCGAGTCGTAATCGAGGCCGAACTGCTCCACCACCCGCGGCGAGAAGTTCTCCACGACGACGTCCGCGTCCGCGGCGAGCCGGTGGGCGATGTCGCGGCCGCGGCGCGTACTCAGGTCGAGGGTGATGTCCTTCTTGTTCAGGTTGGTGGCCTGCCACAGTGCACTGCGCTCGTACCAGTCGTCGCCCTCGAAAGGGTAAGCGCCCGAGTAGCGGAACCCGTCGGGGCGCTGGATGGACTCCACCTTGACGATGTCGGCGCCGAATGCGCCGAGGTAGCAGGTGAGGTAGGCGCCGGCCCAGAATGTGCTCAAGTCCAGCACGCGCAACCCGGTAAACGGCATGGGACCCGTTGTCGGCGAGAATGATTCAGCATGCGAAGACCAGCGGGCCCCAGCCCCCCGGCACGGCGCCGGACCAGGTCGGCCCACCGGCGTTTTGGACATCCGGAACGGCGCCCCGGGCCGTCGGACACCGCCGCTCTCGATGTAGAAGCCGCGTTCGGCGTACTGCGGCGACTCCGGGGCGGTGGCTCCGTCGTTGACCGGCGCGGTCGGAATGCGCATGGCCTGACCCAGTTCGATGATTTCGGCGACGGTGCGCTCGGCGAGCAACGGCAATGCCTTGTCGAAGAACTCGGCGCGTTCGGGGCCACCCAGCATGATCGAGATCTGGTGCTCGCCGAACTCCGGCAATCCCAGCATCGCGCACACGTCGAGCCAGTGTTGCCCGGTGAGACAGTTGATGCCCACCCAGCCGTCTGCGGCCCGCACCACGCCCAGCAAGGGTCCCGCCTTGACATTCGTCGGCAGCCCCAGGCCGCGCATGCGCTCTGCCATCAGCATCGGGTACGGCAGCGCCGACAGCAACGCCTCGAACTCCGACACGTCGACCACGCGGCCCGGACCCGACAGCCGCAACGCCGTCAACGCCCCCAGCGCCCCGTACGCCCCCGCGACGTACTCGGCGATGCGGGCACCGGCCTGCACCGGCGGGCGCTGCGGATCTCGGGGGCTGACCCAGCCCGATACCGCCTGCATTGTCAGCGGCGATTCGCTGCGGTCCCGCCACGGTCCGGTCTGCCCGAAGTGGGAGATGCTGAGCCACACCAGGTTTGGGTTGACATCCCGCAGTCCCCAGTCGTCCAGGGTTCCCGGCGGCAGGTTCTCGACCAGGATGTGTGCGTCGGCCAGGAGTGCGGATGCCTCGGCCAAAGTGGCGCTGCCCTTGCCCGCGTTGAGGTATTCGAACAGTCCGGAGCGCTCCGGATCTACGACTCCCCCGCGGAACGGTCCCCAGTACCGCAGCGGATCCCCGTCGGGCGGCTCGATCTTGACGACCTCGGCGCCGAGGTCGACGAAAAGCTTTGCGGCGTAGGGACCTGAGATCTCGGTCGCGATTTCGACGATGCGGAGCCCGGCGAGGGGTCCCGTCACGCGGGGACCCCGATGGCCTTCTTCTCCATGTACTGGTGCAGTCCGCCGATGCCCCCGCCCTCGCGCCCCAGACCGCTCAGCTTGAAGCCGCCGAACGGCGCATCGCCCGGGCCGACGCCGTTGACCGCGATCTGGCCGGTGCGGATGCGCCGGGCGACGCCGACGGCGCGGTCGGTGTCGGCACCCCACACCGCGCCGGACAGGCCGTACCGGGAGTTGTTGGCGATCGCCACCGCGTCGTCGTCGTCGCGGTAGCGCAGCACCGACAGCACGGGCCCGAAGACTTCCTCCTGCGCAAGGGTCGAATCGGGGCCGACCTCGGTGAGAATCGTTGGCTCGAAATAGAATCCGACGTCCAGATCGGAGGGCCGCCCGCCGCCGGTCACCAGCTTGGCCCCGTCGTTGACGGCGCCGTCGACGAGTGCGGCGACGCGGTCGCGCTGCGCCGCGCTGATCAGCGGCCCCATCTGCACATCCGGATCGGTCGGGTCGCCCACCTTCACCTGACGGGCCAGCGCGGCCAGCCGGTCGAGGACGTCGTCGTGCAGCGAGTCGGGCAGCAACAGCCGGCTGTGCAGGATGCAGGCCTGCCCGGCGTGCAACGAGCAGCAGTCGAACAGCATCTGCGCCAGCATCTCGTCGGTGACCACGGTGTCGTCGAGGATGATGCTCGCCGACTTGCCGCCCAGCTCCAGCAGGATTCTCTTGAGGCTGTCACCCGCCGCGGACATGACCTGGCGACCGACGACCGAGCTGCCGGTGAAGCTGATCATGTCGATCCGCGGATCGGTGGTCAGCAGCTTGGCGGCCTCGAGCCCCGACGGCGTGACGACGTTGACCACGCCGGGCGGGATGTCGGTGTGCTCGTCGATCAGCCGGGCCAGCGCGAGGCCGGCCAGCGGGGTCAGCGGCGACGGCTTCAGCACCACCGTATTGCCCGCTGCCAGAGCATTATTGAGCTTCATCACGTTCAGGCAGTGCGGGAAGTTCCACGGCGTCAGGATGGACACCACGCCCAGCGGCTCGTGCCGCAGCAACGTTTTTCCGGCGCCGATCCCGGTGACCTCCTGGTCGGCCAGCTGCGATGCGAGCTGGGCGGCGTGCATCGACATGAACGCGGCCCCGTCGATCTGCATCATCCGCTCGTTCGCGATGCAGCCCCACTCCACCTGCGACAGCGCGAAGAACTCGTCGGCGTGCTTCATCAGCGCGTCGCCGAGCTGGTTGAGGCAGCCGGCGCGCTCCTGCGCGCTCATGGTGCCCCACGGCCCGCTGTCGAACGCCCGCCGCGCGGCGCCGATCGCCTCGCTGACCTGCCCCACGCCCGCGTCGGGAGCGGTGGCGATGGCCTGCTCGGTGGCGGGCGAGATGTCCTCGTAGCGACCGCCGTCCGGCTCGACCCATCGCCCGTCGATGTAGAGCTGGTAGGTGTCGACCAGTTTTGGCAGCTTTGAAACCGTCGTCATCTGCTTCCTCACGCCACGCGTCGGTCATCTAACCGTCCGGTGTACACCCGCGAGACTCCGCCGTCAATCGTCTGAGACGTGAATTCGTGGCTATACCAGTGCCTTGGGTCCGTATTGACAGTCGAGGACGGCTGCGGGTAGACACACTTCACAGGACAGATTGCTTCAATCTGTCGGATACGGAGACGGCCCGTGCAGACTGCGATCCCTTTGCACTCCCCCGACTTCTACGCCGGCGACCCCTACCCCGCCTATCGCGAGCTGCGCGCCCGGGAACCGGTGTGCTGGAACGACGTCACCAACTTCTGGGCGTTGCTGAAGTACGAGGACATCCGGTACGTGTCGAGCACTCCGGCGCTGTTCTCGTCGACCAAGGGCATCACGATCCCCGACCCGGCGATGCCGAGCCCGGTGCAGGAGGGCAACCTCATCTTCAGCGACCCGCCCCGGCACCGGCAGATGCGCAAGCTGATCAACTCCGGCTTCACCCGCCGCCGGGTGGCCGTGCTGGAACCGAAGATCCGCGAGATCGTGCGCGGGATCCTCGACGGCATCGAACCCGGTTCGGTGCACGAGTTCGCCGAGGAGATCGCCGCCCCGCTGCCCACCCGCATGATCGCCGAGCTGATCGGCGCGCCGCCGGACGACTGGGAGCAATTCCGCGCGTGGTCGGACGCGGCCACCGGGACCGCCGACCCGGAAATCGAGCTCGACCCGTTCGTGGCCATCGGGCAGCTGTTCGAGTACTTCCAGAAGCTGATCGCCGCCCGCCGCGCCGAGCCGCGCGATGACCTGTTGTCGGTGCTGGCCGAGGCGGAGATCGACGAACACCGGCTCTCCGACGAGGAGCTGCTCAACTTCGCGTTCCTGCTGCTGGTGGCCGGCAACGAGACCACCCGCAACCTGATCGCGCTGGGCACGCTCGCGCTGATCGAACACCCCGACCAGTGCCGGTTGCTGGTCGAGGATCCCCACCTGATCCCGAGCGCGGTCGAGGAGATGCTGCGCTGGAACAGCCCGGTGGTCCACATGGCCCGCACCGCGACGGCCGACGTCGAGATCCGCGGCCGGCTGATCCGCGAGGGCGAGGTGGTGGTGATGCTGTACGGGTCGGCCAACCGCGACGAGGACATCTTCGGCCCCGACGCGGAGGAGTTCAAGGTGACCCGCCACCCCAACCCGCACATCGCCTTCGGCTGCGGCGAACATTCCTGTGTCGGTGCGCAATTGGCGCGGCTGGAGGCGACGGTCCTGTTCGACGAGCTGCTGCGCCGCTTCCCCACGCTGGAGCTCGTCGGTCAGGTGGACCGGATGCGGGCCACCATGGTGCCGGGGGTCAAGCGGATGCCGGTCCGGCTGGGAGCCTGAGACGTGCAACTCGAATACACCCCCGAACAGGAGCAGCTGCGCGCCGAGATCCGGGCCACGCTCGAACAGGTGATGACGCCCGAACGCACGGCCGCGGTCAGCGAACGGCTCGAGGGCGGGCCCGCGGTGCGGGACTGCGTGCGGGCCCTGGCGGCGGCCGACCTGCTGGGCGTCGGCTGGCCGAAAGAGTTTGGCGGACGCGGATTTACGGCGATCGAGCAGTTCATCTTCGCCGAGGAGGCCCGCCGGGTCAACGCGCCGATCCCGCTGGTGACGCTGAACACCGTCGGGCCCACGTTGATGCAGTACGGCACCGAGGAGCAGAAGCAGAAGTTCCTGCCGGCGATCCTGGACGGCAGCGTGGAGTTCGCGATCGGCTACTCCGAGCCCGGGGCGGGCAGCGATCTGGCATCGCTGCGCACGACGGCCGTTCGTGACGGCTCCGACTACGTCATCAACGGCCAGAAGATGTTCACCAGCGGCGCCGCCTACGCCGACTACATCTGGCTCGCCGCCCGCACGGACCCGAACGTCAAGAAGCACAAGGGCATTACGATATTCGTCGTCCCCACCGACTCGCCCGGTTTTTCCTGGCGGCCACTGCACACCATGCCGGGCGTGTCCACGTTCTACACCTTCTACGACGACGTGCGGGTCCCGGCGAGTGCGATCGTCGCGGGCGAGAACCTGGGCTGGCAGCTGATCACCACCCAGCTGAACTTCGAACGCGCGGCCCTGGGCAATCTCGGCGCTCTGGAGCCGCTGTTCGAGAAGACGCTGGCCTGGGCCAGGGCCACCGAGCTTGACGGAGGGCGCGTCATCGACCAGCCCTGGGTGCAGCTCGCGCTGGCCCGGGTAGAGGCGCAGGTGGCCGCCTACAAACTGGTCAACCTGCGGGTGAACGCGGCCATGACAAAGGGCGTCCTGAGCATGGGGGAAGCGTCGGCCGCCAAGGTATTCGGCACCGAGCTCACCCAGCAGGTCGCCCGCGAGCTGCTGGAAGTGCTCGACCGCAACGGTTTACGCCACGGCTCCGACGCTCCCCTGCGCGGCGCGCTGGAGTCGGCGTACCGGATGGCGGTCATCAACACGTTCGGCGGCGGAGCCAACGAACTGCAGCGTGACATCATCGCGATGGCCGGATTGCTCATGCCGCGGGCACCCCGCGACCTGCGAGCTTCGACTAAGTAGGAGGACGACCACAAGTGACCGAAGCAGATACCGTCGCCGCCAAGGTCCGCGCGCTCGTGGGCCAGCCCACGGGTGGCAGCGGAAAGCCCACGGTGGCACCGGATCCCGTCAACCAGCCGATGATCCGGCACTGGGCGTACGCGCTGGCCGACATGAACCCCGTCTACCTCGACCCGGAATTCGCGGCCGCGTCGCGGTTCGGTGGGATCGTCTCCCCGCCGGTGATGCTGCAGACCTGGACCATGCCGTCGCCGCTGCTCGAGGGGATCGGCGAACGCGGCGGCGCCCCCATGGTGATCAAGTCCAACCCGACCGCCTTCCTGGACGAGGCCGGCTACACCAGCACGGTGGCGACCAACTCGGAGTTCGAGATCGAGCGGTATCCCCGGCTGGGCGACGTCATCAGCGCGACGGCGGTGTACGAGTCGGTCTCCGACGAGAAGAAGACCGCGCTGGGCACCGGCTTCTTCCTGACCTGGCTGACTACCTACACCAACCAAGACGGTGAAGTGCTGGGGCGGCAGCGATTCCGCGTGTTGCGATTCAGGCCGGCCAACTGATGGCCACCCGGATGGCGCCGACGATCAGCGCGGACACCGAATTCTTCTGGAACGGGCTGCGGGAACACAAGTTGCTGATCCAGCGCTGCGGCGGATGCGGCGAACTGCGTCACCCGCCCCGCCCGATGTGCCCCCGCTGCCGCTCGCTGGACTGGTCGCCGATCGAGTCGTCGGGCCGGGGCACCGTCTACAGCTACGTGATGCCGCACCAGCCCCGGTTCCCGTTCTTCGACTACCCCTACGTCGTGGCGCTGGTGGAACTCGAAGAAGGCGTGCGGGTGGTGTCCAACCTGACCGACATCGACCCGGCGGACATCACGGTCGGAATGCCGGTCGAGGTGTACTACCAGGCTTTCGATAACGACCTGGTGCTGCACCAGTTTCGCGCGAGCGGATAGACCAGGGGAGAACATGGACTTCACCTTCACCGAAGAGCAGGAGACCATCTCCAAGCTGGCCCGCGATCTGTTCGAGCGGCGCGCGACGCCCGAACGACTGACGGAGCTGGAATCCGGCGAGACACGTTACGACGACACGCTGTGGCGGCAACTCGCGGCCTCCGACCTGCTGGGCGTCGCCCTGCCGCAGTCGGTGGGCGGAAACGGCGGGAGTTTCGTGGAACTCGGCGTGCTGCTCGCCGAGATCGGCTGGAGCGTGGCGCCGGTACCGGTGTATCCGACGCTGCTGCTCGGCGCCGACCCGATCGCCCGGCACGGCAACGAAGAACAGCGGCAACGGTTCCTGCCCGGCGTCGTTGCCGGCCAACGCATCCTGACCGCCGCCCTGGCCGAGCCCGGCCGCTCGGATCCGTGCATGCCGTCCACCACCGCGCGCCGCGACGGCCCGAACTGGCGCCTCGACGGCGCAAAGGAACTGGTGCCGGCCGCCCAACTCGCCGATACCGTGCTGATTCCGGCGTCTACGGACGACGGCGAGCCGGGGCTGTTCCTGGTCGCGGCCGACGCCCCCGGTGTGCAGATCCGGCCGGTACGGACCACCGACCGCGAACCGTACGCCGACGTATTGCTGGACGGGGCAGTGGTTTCCGACGGCGACCGGCTGCGCGGCGACGTCGGGTCGCTGCACTGCCGTGCGCTGGTGGGGCTCTGCGCCATCCAGCTCGGCGTCGTCGAGCGGGCGCTGCGGATCGCGGCCGAATACACCACGGGCCGAGAGCAATTCGGGCGCCCGATCGGCAGCTTCCAGGCGGTGCAGCAGCGGATGGCCGACGCGTTCATCGATGTCGAGGCGATCCGCTGGACCACCTGGCACGCGGCGTGGCTGATCGCCCGTGAGCGGCCCTTGACACTGACAGACCGGGCCGCCCGGATCGCCAAATTCTGGGCCGCCGAGGCCGGCGCCCGCGTCGCCGCCACCGCCCAGCAGGTCCACGGCGGCATCGGAATCGACATCAGCTATCCCCTGCACCGCTACTTCCTCTGGGCCAAAAACAACGAACTCAGCCTCGGGCCGGCCGCCGCTCAGTTGGCCAGCCTCGGTGCGACCTATTCGGAAGGACAGGCATGACGACACTCAAGTGGGCGGACATTTCGGTCGGCGACGAGGTCGCCCCGCTCGAAGTACCGATCACCACAACGATGATCGTCGCCGGCGCGATCGCGTCCCGCGACTTCATGCCGGTGCACCACGACCGCGACTACGCAAACAAGCAGGGCTCCCCCAACCTGTTCATGAACATCCTGACCACCAACGGGTACTGCGTGCGGTTCCTCACCGACTGGGCCGGCCCAGAGGCGATGGTCAAGAACCTGTCCATTCGCCTTGGCGTGCCGTCGTTTCCGGACGACCCGCTGCGCTTCACCGGCAGCGTGACCGGGAAAACCGAAGGGACTGAAGGCGAGAACTTCATCGAGGTGACGTTCGCCGGCGCCAACAGCCTCGGCAACCACGTCTCGGGCACCGCGATCCTCAGCCTGCTCGACGGGTCGTCCGAAAAGGCAACCGCATGAGCCGCTCGCGCCCCAGCAGCCTGCCCGGCAGCTGTGCCATCGCCGGGATCGGCCAGACCGAGTTCTCCAAGGAATCCGGCCGTAGCGAACTGCAATTGGCGTGCGAGGCGGTGAGCGCCGCGCTGGACGACGCGGGCCTGTCGCCCGCCGACGTCGACGGCATGGTCACGTTCACGATGGACGCCAGCGACGAGATCGACATCGCCCGCAACGTGGGCATCGGTGACCTGAGCTTCTTCAGCCGCGTGCACCATGGCGGCGGCGCCGCGGCCGGCACCGTCGTGCACGCGGCGATGGCCGTCGCCACCGGGGTCGCCGACGTCGTCGTCTGCTGGCGCGCCTTCAACGAACGGTCCGGCTTCCGGTTCGGCGGCAGCGGCCGCACCAGCGCGGAAACCCCACTGTTCATGGCGCACTACGCGCCGTTCGGGCTGATCACTCCCGCGGCCTGGGTCGCGCTGCACGCCCAGCGTTACATGTCGACGTACGGCGTCACCAACGAGGATTTCGGCCGGATCGCCGTCGTCGACCGGGCGCACGCCGCCCGCAACCCCGACGCCTGGTTCTACGAGCGCCCGATCACCCTGGAAGACCACCAGAGCTCACGCTGGATCGTCGAACCGGTGCTGCGCCTGCTGGATTGCTGCCAGGAGAGCGACGGCGGCGTCGCTCTGGTGGTTACCAGCGCCGAACGCGCCCGCGACCTGCGCCAGCCGCCGGCGGTCATCACCGCGGCGGCACAGGGCGCGGCCTACAACGGCGAGATGATGACCAGCTACTACCGCGACGACATCACCGGGCTGCCCGAGATGGGGGTGGTGGCCGAGCAGCTGTGGCGCGATTCGGGCCTCAAGCCGCAAGACATCCAAACGGCTTTCATCTACGACCATTTCACGCCGTTCGTATTCACCCAGCTCGAGGAGCTCGGCTTCTGCGGGCGCGGTGAGGCAAAGGACTTCGCCACCGTCGAACGCCTTTCACTGGGCGGCGAACTGCCGATCAACACCAACGGCGGCCTGCTTGGCGAGGCCTACATCCACGGCATGAACGGCATCACCGAAGGCGTGCGCCAGGTGCGGGGCACGTCGCACAACCAGGTCGACAACGTCGAGCACGTACTGGTCACGTCGGGCACCGGCGTGCCCACCAGCGGCCTGATCCTCGCACCGGCCAACTAGAGGGGAGCATCATGCCCAAGCTCGCAGTGCTGACCGCCCACGGCGGACCGATCGAGCTGGCCGACTTCCCGCTCACCACACCGGCTCCCGGAACCGCGGCGCTCAGGCTACGGATGGCCGGCATCTGCGGATCGGACCTGCATATCTTCCGCGGTGAGCTGCCGCTGCCCTGCCCTTTCGCGATGGGTCACGAGATGGTCTGCGAGGTGGCCGAACTCGGCGAGGGCCTCAGTTGCGATGCGGCCGGGCAGCCGCTCGCGGTCGGTGACCGCGTCGTCACGCCCTACTTCTGGTTCTGCGGGCAGTGTCACGCCTGTGTGCGCGGCCGGTCGTACGCGTGCCAGAACCTGATGGCCGGCGAATACCGCACGCATGAGCAGGCACCACACTTCGTCGCCGCCTACGGCGAGTACTACTACACCACCCGGCGCCAGCCGCTGTACAAGGTGCCGGAGGAGCTGTCCGACGAGGCCGTCGCGCCGCTGAATTGCGCGCTGGCCCAGGTGTTGTTCGCTTTGCGCGACGTGCGCCTGGGCGATACCGTCGTCATCCAGGGCGCCGGCGGCCTGGGCATCAACGCGGCCGCCGTAGCGCGTTCCGCCGGCGCCGCGGAGGTGATCGTGATCGACAAGATTGCCGAGCGCCTCTCGGTAGCATCGGATTTCGGTGCCACCCGGTGCATCGACGCCAGCGGCCTGTCGGCCTGGGAAGTCACCGAGCAGGTGCACCGGCACACCGACGGCATCGGCGCCGACTGGGTGCTGGAGGTCGTCGGCGTGCCCGGCGTCATTCCCGACGGTGTCGGCTTCCTCAACAATGGCGGCACGCTGCTCGAGGTCGGCAACGTCGGGATGGGCCGCACCTTCGAAATGGACCCCAGCGCGCTGGTCTATGGCAACAAGTCCATCCGCGGGGTGTCGTTCTACGAGCCGGTAACGCTGGCGGTGGGCCTATCCTTCCTGGCGCACACCAGCTTTCCGTTCGAGCGGCTGATGCCCAAGCCGTTCCGCCTCGCCGACGTCAACGACGCGTTCGCGTCGGCCGATGCCGGTCTGGTGCCCCGGGGCGCGCTGGTGCCCTGATGACCCAGTCCTCCGTTTCCCAGGCGAGCGAGACCCGTGAACTCATCCTGGAGTCCGCCTACGCCTGTTTTCGCAAGCATGGCCTGCTGAAGACGACGATCGTCGATATCGCCAAGGAGGCCAACGTATCCCGCAGCACCATCTACGAATACTTCCGTGACAAGGGCGCCATTCTGGAAGCCTGCGCCGAGCACGCCTCCGAGCAGTTCTACCGCGAGATGTCCCGGGCGATGGCCGGCGGCGGGTCGCTTGAGGAAAAGCTCTCCAAGGCAGCGGTGTTCGTGACGCAGGCGCGGCGCGCCATCGCATCGGAGGAGTACTTCGACGAAGACGCCATCAGCCTGCTTCTGACCAAGGACGCCGCGGTGTTGTTGCGCGAATGCGTGGACTTCTTCGCGCCCTATCTTTCAGCGGCCAAGCTCACCGGCGAGGTGCGCAAGGACCTCGACGTCGAATCGGCCGGAGAGTGGTTCTCGCGCATACTTTTCTCGTTGTTCAGCACCGCGTCGCCGATCCGCGATATGGACGATCCCGACGTCGTCGCCGAGTTCGTCAGCGCGCACGTGGTGCGCGGCTTCGCCGGCGATCGCCCGCGACCCAGGCGGCAGGGTTGACGGAAATCCGGGCGGCTTGTGCGGAGGACGCGCCGGCGGTCGCGCGGGTGCACGTGCGGTCCTGGCAGGTGGCCTATCGCGGACTGATCCCCCAGGCCTACCTCGACAGCCTCAAGCCCGAGGTCTGGGCGGCGAAATACGGCTTCCAGCGCACCGGGCCGGGGCGACCGGTGACATTGGTCGCGGTGGACGGAGACACCGTCCGTGGCCTGGCGATCATGGGCCCGTATCGCGGTGACGACCTGTCGAATGCCGGTGAACTGGCGGCGTTTTACGTCGATCCCGAACATTGGGGCACTGGCGTGGGGCGCCTACTGCTCGCCGCCGCGCGAGAGCGCCTGCGCGCCGACGGCTACACCGAGGCCGCCCTGTGGGTGCTGGACGGCAATGCCCGCGCGATTCGGTTCTACGAGCGCGACGGCTGGGTGTCGGACGGTGCGCGGCAGACCAGGACCGTCGCGGGCGCCACCTTGGTCGAACTCCGCTACCGCAGGGCGCTGGGTTAGCCTGCGCGAGCAGACGCAAAAGCCCCCTCTTTGGGCCCTTTCGGGGGGCTTTTGCGTCTGCTCGTGGTGACCGTTAACCCCTTGCGTCACTGTGGGTTTCTTGTCGGTGGGTGTTCCTAGACTGTGGGGCATGGCAGCGAGCACGCGTGAGGAGATCGTGGAGGTCTTCACCGCGCTCGATGCTCAGATGGACCGGCTGTGCG
>NZ_JCALCE010000090.1:0-562 GCF_059812195.1 Mycobacterium sp. NGS68
CGGCCGGTTGGTGGTGGTGCCCGACGCGGTGGCCCGCTCGGCCCCGGATTTGCACGCTTTGCTGCTCGACGAGCAGGTCACCGTTCTCACCCAGACCCCGTCGGCGGCGGGCATGTTGTCCCCCGACGGTCTGGACGCGGACCTGGTGATCGGGGCCGAACCGTGCCCGCCGGAGCTGGTGGACCGCTGGGCCCCGGGCCGGCGGATGGTCAACGTCTACGGCCCCACCGAAACCACCATGTGGCTGTGCCGCAGCGCGCCCCTGCGGGCGGGTTCGGGGGCACCGCCGATCGGCGCCCCGACGGCGAACGCCGCCTTCTTCGTCCTCGACGCGTGGCTGCGGCCCGTGGCTCCCGGCGTGGTGGGGGAGCTGTATCTCGCGGGTCGCGGTGTGGGCGTGGGGTATTGGCGGCGGCCGGGGCTCACCGGGTCGCGGTTCGTGTCCTGCCCCTACGGCCCGCCGGGCACCCGGATGTACCGGACCGGGGACCTGGTGCGCTGGCGTGCCGATGGGCAGCTGGACTATCTGGGCCGCGCCGACGAGCAGGTCAAGATCCGCGGC
>NZ_JCALCE010000091.1:0-559 GCF_059812195.1 Mycobacterium sp. NGS68
CCCGCGGATCTTGACCTGCTCGTCGGCGCGACCCAGATAGTCCAGCTGCCCATCGACACGCCAGCGCACCAGGTCCCCGGTCCGGTACATCCGGGTGCCCGGCGGGCCGTAGGGGCAGGACACAAACCGCGACCCGGTGAGCCCCGGCCGCCGCCAATACCCCACGCCCACACCGCGACCCGCGAGATACAGCTCCCCCACCACCCCGACCGGAACCGGGTGCAGCCACGAGTCGAGCACGAAGAACGCGGCCCCGGACACCGGTGAGCCGATCGGCGGCGTCCCGGCGCCCGCCGTCAGCGAACTGGTGGAGACCCAGATGGTGGTTTCGGTGGGGCCGTAGACGTTGACCATCCGCCGGCCCGGGGCCCAGCGGTCCACCAGCTCCGGCGGGCACGGTTCGGCCCCGACCACCAGGTCCGCGTCCAGCCCCTCGGCCGAGAGCATCCCTGCCGCCGACGGCGTCTGCGTCAACACCGTCACCTGCTCGTCGACGATCAGCGCGTGGAACTCCCGCGGCGAGCGGGCCACCGCGTCGGGCACCACCACCAACCGGCCC
>NZ_JCALCE010000092.1:0-553 GCF_059812195.1 Mycobacterium sp. NGS68
TGATGGTTCTGGATTTTTCGTGGTTGCCCCCGGAGATCAATTCGGCTCGGATCTTTGCTGGTGCGGGGTCGGGTCCGTTGTTTTTGGCGGCGTCGGCCTGGGATGGGTTGGCGGCGGATTTGTCGGCGTCGGCGGCGTCGTTTGATTCGGTGATTTCGGCGTTGGCCAGTGGGTCGTGGTCGGGGCCGGCGTCGTTGGCGATGGCGGCTGCGGCGGCGCCGTATGTGGCGTGGTTGACGGCGGCGGCGGGTCAGGCGGCGTTGGCGGGTGCGCAGGCGCGGGCGGCGGCGTCGGCGTTTGAGGTGGCGCGGACGGCGACGGTGCATCCGGCGGCGGTGACGACGAATCGGACGACGTTGGTGTCGTTGGTGGCGACGAATATTTTGGGTCAGAACACGCCGGCGATTTTTGAGAACGAGTTCACCTATATCGAGATGTGGGCTCAGGATGTGGCGGCGATGTTGGGGTATCACGCGGGGGCGACGTCGGTGGCGTCGACGTTGACGCCGTTTAGTGTGCCGCCGATTGATTTGGCGGGGTTGGCGACGCAGGC
>NZ_JCALCE010000093.1:0-487 GCF_059812195.1 Mycobacterium sp. NGS68
CATCCAATTCACACGTTGGGCGAAGTGGCAACGCACGTCCGCAGAGGTTAAGGCTTACCGAGATGCCGACGCAGACCGTAAGCGGCGCGCACGTGAAGCGGCCAAGTCTGCAACTACCAGCGGCGATAACGAAACGTCCGCGCGGACAGAAGACGGACATCCGGCGGACGTCCGCGCGGATTCCGGAAACCCCCGCGGACGCGCGCCCGCCCGTCAGTCTGAGACTAAGTCAGAGTCTGAGTCTGGAAGTACTCACCTACCCCACGTACGGAACGGAAGCAGCGCCCACCACCCCGACGGCCGGGGGAAAGCGCTAGCCAGATTCGGCGAACTCAACGACAACGCCCGCTCGATCGACGCCTACCGCATCGCCGAAGCCTTCAGCGAATCACTCCCCACCCCAATCGAAACCGGACTGCTCTCCGGCATCGGCGTCCAAATCGACAAATGCCTCAAACGCGGAATCCCCCCCTCGGCCGTCGCCGCG
>NZ_JCALCE010000094.1:0-471 GCF_059812195.1 Mycobacterium sp. NGS68
GCGGGGATGCCGACGGCCGCGGCGGCCACGGCGACCGCACCGCCGCCGATCAGTGTGATTGTGGTGCGCCGGCTGATCCAGCCGTCTTTCGTCCGGGGCGACGGATGTTGGGGCCCAGCTGTTTCGGTGGGAGCCTGCGGTGCGGCCATGACGGTGGCCGGCTGATCCGGCACGGGCGCAGGTGCTGGTTGGGTCTGTCGGATTCGTGTCGGGTTGGCGGCGGGCCTCGCGATGGGTTCGGTGATGGCGTTGCGGGCGGCGTCGGCGAGTTCGACGGTGGTGGTGTAGCGGTGGTCGGGGTCTTTGGCCATGCCGGTGGCGATGACGTCGTCGACGGAGGCGGGCACGTCGGGTCGCGCGATGGAGGGCCGCGGGGGCGGCGCGCTCATGTGGGCCATGATCAGCCGGGGCATGGTGTCGGCGTTGAAGGGTGGTTCGCCGGTGAGGCATTCGTAGAGCACGCAGGCCAGC
>NZ_JCALCE010000095.1:0-434 GCF_059812195.1 Mycobacterium sp. NGS68
GGTGGTCCAGCCTTTTTCGGCGAGGCGGTTGTCGGGGCCGCAGGCCAGGGTGAGGTCGGTGATGTCGGTGCGGTGGGTGGTGGTCCAGCCGCTGATGTGGTGGACCTGGGTGTGGTAGGCGGGGGCGTCGCAGCCGGGTTTGGTGCAGCCGCGGTCTTTGGCGAAGAGCATGAGGCGTTGGGCCGGGTTGGCGAAGCGTTTGGCGTGGTAGAGGGCTAGGGGTGTGGCGCCGTCGAAGATGGCCAGGTAGTGGTGGGCGGCGCCGGCCCAGCGGATGATGTCGGACATTGGTACCAGGGTGCCTCCGGCGGTGAGTGCTTTGCCGGTGGCGGCTTGCAGGTCTTGCAGGGTGGTGGTGGCGATGATGGTCACGGGCAGCCCGTTGTGGGTGCCCAGCACTCCGGAGGAGAGCAGGGCGCGCATCCCGTAGAGCA
>NZ_JCALCE010000096.1:0-432 GCF_059812195.1 Mycobacterium sp. NGS68
CTGGGTCGGGGATGTCGCGTCCGGTGCCTGATCCTGAGGTGGTCGCGCGTTTTGATGCGATGGCGGATGCGGCGTTGGCGCGGTATGCGCAGCGGTGTCCGTCGCCGGAGTCGATCCAGTGGGTGTCGGCGATCTCGGCGATGCAGCGGATTGCGAATCGGGCGGTGGCTGCGCAGTTGGTGGCGATCGGGGCGTTGTTCGCCCACCGGCTCGAGCAGGGTGTGGAGACCGAGGTGTGGGCGGCCGACACGATGGAGGCGGTGGCTGCGGAGGTGGGTGCGGCGTTGCGGATCAGCCGGGCCCGCGCGCACAGCCGGATCGAGGATGCCCGGGCGATGCGGGAGCGGATCCCGCGCACCGGGGCGGTGTTTGAGGCCGGTGATATCGATCTGGACGCGTTCCACACCATCGTGTTCCGCACGGATCTGATCG
>NZ_JCALCE010000097.1:0-378 GCF_059812195.1 Mycobacterium sp. NGS68
GGCGGTTTCTAGGGGTCGGCGCAACACTGCTGGTTAAGTGGTTTGCAGTAAATCACGTAAGCGCTCGGCTGGGGTGTCCCAGTCGAGCGTTTTGCGTGGGCGGCCGTTGAGTTGCTGGGCGACGTGTTCGAGGTCTTCGGGTCCGAATGCGCTGAGGTCGGTGCCTTTGGGGAAGTATTGGCGCAGCAGTCCGTTGGTGTTTTCGTTGGTGCCGCGCTGCCAGGGGCTGGCGGGATCGCAGAAGTAGACGGCCATGTCGGTGGCCATCGAGAACTGTTTGTGCCGTGCCATCTCGGCGCCTTGGTCCCAGGTCAGTGATCCACGCAGGTGGGCAGGCAAGGTGGAGATGGTGCTGATCAGGCCGTCGCGTACGGCTTC
>NZ_JCALCE010000098.1:0-363 GCF_059812195.1 Mycobacterium sp. NGS68
GGTGTCGTCGTCGGGGTGGCAGGCGCCGGGGGCGGCGAGTTTGGCGAGCATGGCGTCGAGGGCGGCGCGCAGGTCGGGGGTGATCAGGCCGCTGATCGGGGACATGCCGTCGTGTTGCTGGTTGCCGACGGTGATGCCGCGTTTGCGGGCGCGTTCGGTGTCGGTGTAGTCGCCGTCGGGGTGTAGCCAGTCCAGGATCCGGCGGGCGTAGGTGGCGACCTCGTCGGGGCGGAATTGGGTGGCTTTGTCGGCCAGGTCGGCTTCGAGGGCGGCGCGGGTTGCCGCGTCGATGTCGGGGGGTAGGTGGGTGAGGGTTTCGCGGATCACTTTGACGTGGCCGTCTCCGAGGCGCCCGTCGCGTTG
>NZ_JCALCE010000099.1:0-292 GCF_059812195.1 Mycobacterium sp. NGS68
CCGGTTCCGGCGTTGCCGCCGGTGCCGCCGGTGCCGCCTTGTCCGCCTTGGCCACCCGGTGTGTCGACGGTGGCGCTGTTGTCGGTGCCGTCGCTGCCCTGGTCGCCGACGCCGCCGAGGCCGCCGTTGCCGCCGTGGCCGCCGGCGCCTTGGTGGCCGCCGGTTCCGGTGCCGGGCGCGCCGCCGTTTCCGCCTTGGCCGCCGGCGCCACCGGTGGCGCCTTGGTTTGCCACGGGCGTGCCGTCTGGGGCGATGGAGAACCCTTGGCTGGCGGCGCCGCCGGTGCCGCCGT